>CAYHHK010000008.1:52325-56179 GCA_964356415.1 uncultured Flavobacteriales bacterium | reverse complement strand
TAAATTCCTTTTGGCAAAAATGAAACATCAAGATCAATTTTATCAGCCACGATATTCCTTTTTTCCAGAATTCCCTCACCCAATACATTGCTAATGAAAATTTCTTTTGCATCAACTGATCCTGAAAACTGAAGCGTTATGTGATCATTTGCAGGAATAGGATAGATTGATGTAACAGGTTCGGCCGCATTGAATTCATTGACGCCGGAACAAAAATCCACAACAAAATTCTGTGTGCTGTCGAAATCACATGTCATCGCACCGGAAACCACCTGGTATCTAAGTGTTGCTGTGCAGTTTGATGCCATTGATGGTGTAACGTAATTTAAAACCTGTTGATCAAAAAAGCTTGCAACCGAAGGACAATTGATCAACCAGTCATAACTTGTTGCAGGCGCACTTCCGTTTGCTGCAAATGTGATAGCAACGCTATCGCAAACAGTATCCCCGGGTGCAATGGTAAAACCCGGATTTTGCTTAGGAATAACATAAACAGTTATGCTTGCAGTATCAGTTGCACCACAATTATCAGTCACAGTTAAAAAGTACTGTGTTGTGGAATCAGGACTTACGGTGACTGCTTGTCCGGTGAGATTGCCGGGTTGCCAGGAATAGGTATAAGGCCCTACTCCACCAATGGTGTCAGCTGAAAGAACTGCACTTCCTCCTTCACATATCTGTGACGCAGCTGCAGAACAGGTGATCGAAGATATTCCAACTGTCCTGCCCTCAATAGTCATTATCCAGTCGCTGTTTGCCATGATACAACTCGCATCACACCATACAACCGGAACCCAGTTACAGCGGCTCAATTTAAGTTCAAAGCTTAGTGGATAAGGAGCACATTGTGGCGGAAGAACACATGGAGCAAGTGGCGGAACTGCATACAACAGCTGTGCTGGCCAGAAAAAACAAGCTCCTTGAATGCCGCCATGGCAAGTAAAATTTCTTGTTGTGCAAGATGAAGCTGCAGGATTTGTCATTGTGATACTAAATCCACCATCTTCACGGATGCAAGGGAGGTTAGCAAGGTAAGAAAAGTAAGTAGCGATTCCTGTAATTTCACAATTGGCAGGCGTCAATATGCTGTCTATATAATAGCTGCAGCCGAGGGTTCCGCACACACTTGTAAATCCAGATCCCATAATATTTGCCTGTTGTAAAGTATCAGATGCATAAACAAGCGGATCAAGCGTGACCGGATAAAATGTGGAAGGATTATTCAGCCAATTTACAGGCACGAAATAATCCAGCTGATTTCCGGAAAATGCAAAAGGCATCTCAATATAATTTTCAGTACGCTCTTTCGCATCGTACGCATTGCTCTTCCTAAAAACAAAATACGGTTCCTGCGACTGATCAACAATGGAAATCAAACCAGTCCTTTTATCCCCGCCTGATAAAACAGATTGCGATAAATCAACATGCAAATCAGAAGGGACTTCAACCTGTTGCCTCATTACAAGCCAGCCATCCGTGAGCTGCAGTCTGTTCTTCAGAATGAAATTCGTTTTGATTCTTCCAAAACAGGTGATCATCTGCAAATCAATTCCGGGGTAAAAATCCTCAATGAGGAAAATTGTTTCTGTGTAATTTTCTGAACGTGTCATACGACTCCAGTTCCCCACACCGAGAGGAGTCGTTGTACCATCGGAGGCAATGTGTACGAGTGAAATGTTTTTATTGAAACGCAATTCATTTCCACCATTGTTAATTGAAGTAAATTTATTTTCAATGTCAATCACTACAGGCGAAGGCTGCATACGGGCAGCAAAAAGATTTGATCCTTCCTGTAATACGCGGGGATCCTTGGTTCTCCAAAATCCATCTTTGTCTTTGAAGTTCATATTGCCGAGCGATTTCTGCATAAAGATCGTTTTGCTGCCATCGTCATTCAATGCAAAAAATTCGCGCGTGTTTCCTGTCCGTTTTTCAATTTCTTCTGTGCATGATTTGCAGGGAGCATTGAAAGGGAGAACTCCTTTTTCGGGATTTGATATTGAAGGTTGTTGAGCTGCAACGCTTCCAAAAATAAAAATAATCAAAATAAAAGTGGAGGATGCTTTCATGGATTGTTGGTTAGGTCTTCTCAAAGGTGGGAAAATATATCATGCACCGGCAGGAAAAGAACACTCCGACCTCCGGCGTACCAATAAATAATTCAATGAAGTGAAAACACCTGAATCATGTAAGGTTTGACAAGGAATGCTAAAAGGAGAACAGACAGCCGAATTTTTATCTTTTGTTACAGGGTAAAATTCAGCAATCACCCACTCTCACAGGCCATTCACCCATGTTTATATCCGTTGGTCACAAAACCGGATTTTATAAAACATTAACCTGTACTTTTCGTCCAACAACCAAATCCCCGGAGGTTACCCATGAAAAAACAAATTAACATTCTCCTGCTAACGCTGCTTGCAACCGGTGCTTCCTATGCACAGCATACTGCTAACCTGGCCTATGGCTCAGGCGTTGTCAATTATATCGGAGACCTTGGCAATGAAAAACATTTCGCCGTCAGCTCTGCCAATGTAGGCATGGAAATCACCATCCGTGACTTTTTAAATAATCCTGAAAAGTCGCATGTCCTCAACCGCCCTTTCGGTGTTGAAGCGCGTTTTAGCTGGCACCGCCTTCAATATGATGAAACCAAACCAATGCGTAGTAAAGAAGGAATGGAACTCCGCAATTACCATCGCGGCCTAAACTTCCGCAACGACATTTTCGGCTTCAGTGCCAATGCCACTTATACTTATTATGCGAATCGCTACCGCCCTTTGTACAAACAGAAGTTTGCCTACTTCATTCTTGCAGGTGCCGGGGTATTTTATGGCACACCAAAAGCAGATCTGTTCAGGGGCTCTATTGATCTGAAGAACAGGTATTATTACTGGAACGATGGAACAATCCGTGATGTTGATGAGCGTTCAGGCCTTAAAGGCAACATCATTGAAAAAGACGGAATATATGAAACCAACCTTACCGACTGGCATACTGAAGGTCAGGGAAAAGGAACAGAAACAAGTAAAAAGAAACAATACAGTACTGTAAACATTGGCATACCGCTGGGAATTGGCATTCGCTATGGCTGGAATAAAAATATTACTGTTTCTGCTGAACTTGATTACTATTATTTCTTCACAGACTATTTAGATGATGCAAGTGACCGGTATGCAACCTACGATGAGCTGGCTGTAAATTTCCCTGACGCAACTCAATATGAGATCAGTAAATATGTGACCGATCCAAGCGGTTATGGCTCCAGCGGAGAAATAAACATAGCTACCAGTCCGCGCGGCAATCCCAAGCTGAAAGATGCCTATACTTTTTTCAGCATTGAAGTTGCATACAAGATTACCCTCCGTCAAAAAGGAGTATATGGGCAGCTTGCAAAAAACTGAGTTCAATAACAAAAATTCCTCCTTATTAAAAGAGCTTGAAGGCATCAGCAATGATGCCTTTTTTTATTTTCCATGGTATAGATAAACCGATGATCTGATGATTCAATTACCTTTGCCGCCCATGGCAATTTTGGGATCAAGAAATAAATCCGGCGGTACCGGTGAGATGTCCTTTCTGGATCACCTGGAAGCACTGCGCTGGCACATCGTACGCTCTGCTGGTGTGATATTTACTGTTGCAATTGTTTTGTTTTGTTACAAAGAATTCCTTTTTGACGATATCCTGCTCGCACCAAAAAATCCAAACTTTCCCACCTATCGTGCCCTTTGCTGGTTATCAAATTACTTCAACCTTGGCGAAGATCTGTGTGTGACCAAAATTGACTTTGCGCTGATCAGTACGGACCTATCATCACAATTCACTACGCACATGTGGTCGGCATTTGTAGG
>CAYHHK010000008.1:37674-52225 GCA_964356415.1 uncultured Flavobacteriales bacterium | reverse complement strand
AAATACAGAAGGCATGCTGTTGTTATTATCCTCATCGTTGCTGCCATCATCACGCCAACGAGTGATGCAACAACACTCATGCTCGTTGCAATTCCGCTCTGGATATTATATGAGATCAGCATATTCGTGAGTGCCTATGTAACGAAGGGTAAGGTAGAATAGGAATGTAAAAAAAAATGTCACGCAAAGCCGCCAAGACCGCAAAGCCTAAATAAGTCCAATAGTTTTCTTTGCGGCTTTGCGTGAAAATTTTTAGCAACTAAACTCAAATTACCAAAATGAACCAAAAGGTAAAAGACTTCAACGACTACCGTTCGAAAATGAACGACCGCATTTTAAGCGTCGACAATAAAGTAATTAAGCGGCTTTACAATCTCGATACCAATACCTATGCGGATGGTGCACTCCCTGTAAAAACAAAAGAGATGCTTGGTCTGGTTGCAAGCATGGTGTTGCGCTGCGACGATTGCATTAAATACCATGTGGAACGTTGCAAAGCCGAAGGCGTTTCAGAAGAAGAATTGTTTGAGGTTTTTTCTGTTGCAAATATTGTGGGAGGCACTATTGTGATTCCGCATACAAGGAGGGCGGTGGAGTATTGGGATGCGCTGAAAGAATAATCTATGATTGTTGCAAAATTTTTAATTCCGGAATTTGTGCTTTGAAATTTTCTGACAACGTGCAGTTTTTGAAGTTGGCCAAAATTCAACATTGGCAACTGATTATGTAACATTGGCCAAAATCTTAAAATATTTCTTTGAAATGCCAAAAATGATTCTATCCTTTACACTGCGTTTTCAAAAATCATTTTAAAATGAAAATTATTGCCCCCCCCCCCCACCACTCTATTTTTCTGATTTTATTTTTTCTCATTTCTGAATGCGTGTTCGCGCAAATTGAAATTACATTTACCACTTCTGATTACAATGGATACCATATTTCCTGCTTTGGTGCTAAAGATGGAAGTATTACAGCTAACGCTACCGGTGGCACTCCTCCCTACACCTACCAGTGGAGCAATGAACAAACAACAGCTACGATAAACGGTCTCAGTGCTGATTTTTACAATCTGGTAGTAACAGATTCGGCTGGTGAATCGGCCGACTTCGGAATCAATCTTACTGCCCCGGAAATTCTGAAACCAATTCTAACTGAATACCAATATAATAACGGATACAATATTAGTTTGTATGGCGCCTCCAACGGCAGTATAACCACTGCAATTAATGGAGGTGTTTCGCCATTTACTTTTCAATGGGAAGACGGGCCAACTACGCAGCACAGGGCTCAATTGGGAGGTGGTTTTTATGTATTGCAAGTCATTGATGCAAATAATTGTGCTTCTGTGGTGCAAACATCCTTGAGTGAGCCTGAAAGAGACGACTGGACAATGGGTGGAAACGCTAATACAAATCCGGCAAATAATTTTATCGGAACCACCGACAATAAAGATTTGGTTATAAAAACAAATTCTTCAGAGCGAATGAGAATAGGTAAAACCGGAATTATCACCATGCCTTCCGGTTCGCATTTTGAAAAGTTATACGTTAACAGGATCAGTACAACAGATTCAGTTATCTATTTAGGTGACAGCTCAATGGTAGTCGGCACTTTGGTCAATCAGATTTACTCTGACGGAACAGGTACGTATAAAGGAATTGGTATTTGCGGCCAGATACCACAGCTACGCAGCGGCAATAGTTTTGCTTTCGGCCTTAACTCTATAAGCATTGGCAATTGGGTGAATTCGCGTGGGACCAATTCTATTTCCATTGGCTCGGGAGGAACAAGTTTTAATGGAACTCCGCTTCCACTTGAGAATTATGACGACAACTCTTTGTTCATCGGGTTCAATAGCACCATTCCGACGGTTGTGGTTAAACCTGCAGGTGCACAAAACTCGACCGGGAGTGTTGGCATTGCGACAACAATTGTACCGTCAGGCTACAAACTGGCAGTGAATGGAAAAATAATCTGCGAAGAGGTAAAAGTAAAAAAGTATTTAAATTGGGATCGGGTATTCGCGTCTGATTATCCATTGATCTCCATCGCGGAACTCAAAGAATTTCTGATTGCAAACAAACATTTAAAGTCTGTTCCTTCTTATTCGGAAATGCAGAAGGAGGATGGAGTAAATGTTGGCGAGATGCAAATGTCGCTCTTGCGAACAGTAGAAGAACAGGCGTTATATATCATTCAGTTGAATGACCGGCTTGAGAGAGTTGAAGCAGATAATAAGTTGCTCAAAGAAAAATTAGTGTCAGGAAACCATTAATAATTGCCTGTCATGAAAACTACAATTTTAATTATTGGCTTATTGTTTACTTCCTCTTTTGCGAATGCTCAGACCGGGTATCCTTATATCATTCAGAATATTAGCTGGAATAATACACCGGCTGTGCTGAAAAACTTTACAGGAGATATTATCTCACCTTACGATGATGCCCAACCTGTAACTGTTGATGGAACGGCTGATGTTGAATTTCATGGAGGTTATTCCGTTACACTCAATCCCGGATTTACTGCCTCCGCAACAACTGGCGCTTTTAACTTTCGGGCCGTCATTGATGAAGAAATTGAGAGCGTTGTGATTACTCCTGATCCTTCAACCTCGATTGATGCAAACGGTATTATTCATGTGAATAAATGGGAGAAGCTGGAGATTGGCTTTACTTTACCTCAAAAATATCAGGCAGCCGTAAATAATTTCTTTAACCATTATTTCCCGCCCGGCAATGGTAATCCTTCATCTGATTATGACCTAAATCCATACGCAGATGATTCGCTTTTAATCAGAATTGACCTGACTTCCCCTTCAAATCAAATAATTACAAAATGGGGATTTTTTATGCGCGAAGCAAGGTGGGGTGCGGACGTGGTTCAGGGTTACCCTGGCTCTGCCTTTCTTGAAGAAGATGTGAACGATGTAAATTACAAATATTTTTACCGACTACGATTTGCACCGGATGAAGTAAGTACCCAGCCCTGGTCGTTGTCAATAAATTTAAGCGCACCAAATACAAAAGACGCAGCTACAGATCCTTTGCTTGACTTTACCTTTCCCGGCTTCACTTTTATTTGTGATGCCCCGCTCTCAGCGAATCATGGATATGTAAAAGTCAATGCAAACAACAACCGTTATTTGAAGTTTGATGATGGGACACCATATTTTCCAATAGGCGAAAATCTTTTATATGGCTATAGTAATATTAATTCCAATGTTAAATGGTATCGGTTTTATAAATTCAATTATGAACAGATAATAAAAGCCATTGATGAGATGTCATCTGTTGGTGGAAACTTCGGGCGGTTCCTATTTTTCAATAGGATGTGCCCGATTGAATTTGAGCATCTGGGTGTATACGATCAGGCAGTTTCTGAATTTGCCTGTTATGCATCTGACACAATGACAATTAATCACCAGCATGAGGCTTGGATGTTTGACAGGATTCTTGACCGGACACGGGAAAAAAATATTTACCTTCAGTTATACGTCGATCCGAATAATCCTGCACTGGGAGGCGAATCCTATATTTGGGGGAATCATTGTTACTTAAAACAGTTTTGTCCTGACTATGGGCAACAGGGTTTTGCATTTGATCCCTCTCCTTTCTTTTGCGACGTGATTAATCAGAATTTCGATATGTCTGATCCAGCCACTGCGTTGTATTGGTACAAGCGGAAATATAAATATATCCTGTCAAGGTGGGGATACTCAGTAAATATCGCCCTTATAGAACCATTCGGAGAAGTTGACAATCTTTTAGGTTATTTTGAATCAAACCAAACCACAAATGGTTCACTTTGTCCCCCGAACCGGCTTAACTGGACAAACAGCAACTTATCGAATTTACAGCTAGCTGAAGACGAGTGGTACACAAGGATGATTGGTTTAATAAAGTTGCCGGTAAGTTCCGGTGGACTTGGAGAAACCAATCACCTTTTTACCTCCAGCTACACCCCCAATGCATTGTGGGTTCACTTACCGATTGTAGCAGACGTATGTAATCCTTCATTAGAAGACTATTACACACTTTTCAACAACAACAAAGTTGACATTCTTGATATTCATCACTACGATTTTTTTGCTCAGACAGGTAACAATTGGCGATTTAAATCATACAGTGGCAATCTTAGCCAAGGGTGTACCCCGCCCAATAATTTGCGATTTGCTTTTACCAACCCCAAACCGATGCACCACGGCGAATTGGGGCATTGGGGCAATATGTATAACGGCCCAAATGATCCTGATGGGATCCCAACATTTCATTATTTCAACAACTACGACGTCTCCTTCCACAACGAAATCTGGTCAACTGCAATGAGCGGGTTTTTGGGAGCGGGTTCAACGTGGTTTACCAATGTGGTTCATAGATGGAAGGATGGGAATCCGGAGCCGCCAAACGGAAACGCAAATGAAATAGGCGACCAATATTCGCTCTTTAAGGTAATTAGCAGAACAGGTATTGGATTTGAATATGTGCCTTCTAGTAATAATGATGATAAAATAAAATCCTGCTATCACAATTTGAAGCCATTATCAGATTTTATATCTCTGTTGGCTTCAAACAATTTCTTTGACCAAAATATTGTACCGCACAAGTATTACAATTACGATCCTGCCAATGGTAATTATGATGTTGTGGAATCCTATTACTTGGTGAATGAGGATCAAACGTATGCCTGCGGCTGGATTCATAATATTAATAAATACTGGGCAAACGCATTTATTTATACTGATCAAGACCACGCTGGTGAGGAGAATTATTACGGCTGCGAACGCGAAGGACTTGTTCACCCACCTGCCACAAGTTTTAAGTTAGAAGGATTTGAGCCTAACAAAAATTATTGGATTGAATTTTATCATACCAGATGGGGCACAGACCCGCTACCATACTCACAAGGTATTCTTTCTAATAACAGTGGGGAAATAGAGATCGATTTAAGTTCTGCACCTTTAGCCTGCGACAGTTTTAATGCAGATTATGCTTTTACCGCGATTATTGTTCCATCTCCGCAAAGGATGGCACAAGGAGCCAATGAAAAATACGATAATAATTTTAATGCGTTGGATTTTACCATTTATCCCAACCCTTCAATAAGGGAAGCAAGAATTGCCCTTCCGATTGATGACAGAAGTGAATTAAGTATTCTGGATATGGTTGGAAGAATAGTACAAAAAATTTCGCCAATCAATCAAGATAATATTTTGTTTGACCTATCACTCATTTCGAAAGGGTCATATCTTGTTAAATTGAAAAATAGCCACGGGGAAAAAGTGAAGCGGCTAATTATTCACTAATGATCCGTTAAGAAATATGATGAAAAATATTGCGTCTTTAATTGCATTTTACACAATCACTTCAGTTATCGCTTTAGCTCAAATCCCTTTTAAGAAAGTTATCCCGGGGTATAATGGCAGTGGTTATGTCGCTCTAAAAGACCAGGGCAATTTTTCTATTGGGGGCAGAGAAATAATAACGGTTGATAGCAATGCAAATATTGGCTCAAAATTCAGCTGGTATTCGGATTCTTCCTATGAAGTAATTAACCAGATTACTCTAACATTGGATGACAATTATATTGGCATTGGATACGAAGAGACGCCTTTTTTCAATTTTGGAAATATGATTTTTAAATCAGATACCAATGGCGCAATTATCTGGAAGTCCATTCTTGATTCAATTTACACAACTTCTTTTGCATTAATTTGTTGCTCCGATGGAAGTATATTAATTCCAGGGAATATGGATATAGTAAACAGACCTTTTTTCGGTTATTCATCATTATATAAAGTTGATTCGACAGGTAACATTGTTTGGCATAGGTATTACAATACAAATTTTTGGCAAGGACATACTAACTGTTTAATTGCTTTAGATGAGAATTATATCTTAGGTTTGCCAGGATCAACTGATCTTGGGTTTGGTCTTTTAAAACTTGATACCGCCGGAAATGTTCTCTGGTGCAAAACTTATTTCAGGGCATCTGCTTTTCTTTTGTTGCAAATGACAGAAAATCCTGATGGTTCTATAATGCTTCTCGGAGTTACCAATCCCAAAACCAACTGGAATACTCCCCAGTCCATTTTCCTGATGAAGGTTGATTCGGCAGGATCGTTTCTTTGGTGTAAATCTTACGGAGATTTTTTCGGAAGTTTTTACGGAGGTTCTTATACGATGAAACGTGCAGCTGATGGCGGATACATTATCTCTGCACCGATAACCCCACTAATCCGGTCAGGCAGTGATCTTATGATTATTAAAACCGATAGTTCCGGTAACCTTGAATGGAGTCGCAGCCACGGTGAGATTGGAACAAATGAAACATCCATTGATGCTTTCCCCACAAGTGATGGTGGATATTTCGTTGTTGGCACTACCGATGCCGGAATACCCGGCTCGGGTTACTATATTGTTAAAACCGATTCCCTTGGCTTTGCCGGCTGCCAGGAATACACAGATACGCTCATTGTAAATAATATTTTTACAACAGATAGTGCCATTGCCATAACAGATACGCTTGTGCCGGTGCTTACTTTTATTTCTTCGATTCAGGACACCATTTTACCAATACCGCCTTTGTACAATGGCTGCCTTTTAAATACCTCTCAGAGCCATGATTTCACAAGGTCGAAGAGTTATGCTTATCCGAATCCAAGCAGCGGAAAAGTGAATATCAAATCCAGCGAACCATTCACAAAAGGAAGTTACCTTACTGTGTATGACAGCATGGGTCGAATCGTCATACAGAAACCGGTTGCCAAAGAAGAAGATAAACAGATTGACCTCAGTGGGCTGGGCCGTGGAATTTACCTGTTGAGAATAAAAGAAGGAGAAAAGGTGAGCGAGAGCAAAGTGGTGGTGGAATATTAGAAACCTATATGAAAGAATAATAAAGCAAGGCCTTACCTCACCAGACTCACATGCCCCACATAACTGTGCGACCTGCCTTCATTGTCGGTGATGTTTATCTTATAAACGTAAACATCCATCGGGCAGTCGGCGCCGGTATTGTTAGTGCGCCCGTTCCATGAAGCTTTCAGCGAATGGCTGTCAAGGATCTTGATTCCCCAGCGATCGAAAATAAATAGCTGCATGTCTGTAATGTCATATACCGATGCAGTGAAAAAATCATTACTGCCATCGCCATTGGGCGTAAATGCATTCGGTATATAGATTGTGTACTCTCCGAAAATTTTGACTTTCCTGTATGTGGTATCATAGCACTGATGTACTGTCGAAACAATGAGTTGAATGATGAACGTGCCAGTGTCACCATAAACATAAACAGGATTTTGTATTGCCGATGTTCCATCGTTATCGCCAAAATACCAGTTCCAGTTCGCAGCAACGTAACTCTGATCAGTAAACTCTATGCGCGGATTGAAGAAAGAAACAGAATCGGTATTGGTGAGAAAATCAGCAACAGGGTTCTCATACACATGCACGGTCTCATATGCAATGAGTGAATCGGTGCAGTCCTCCGGCGTAGTAACATAAAGTGTAACGTCATAATCGCCGCTGACAGTATATTCATGAATGAGATCTGTTTGTGAATAAATTCCCGTTCCATCTCCTGTACTCCATTCATAAATGGATCCTGCAGGTGTATTGCTTTGATTCAGCAAACTCACCGTTACCGGCACACATCCTTCGGCATTCATCAGGGAGAAATTCACATCCGGTAACGGATTCACAAAAACCTGTGTAGCATCAGCAGCATCATTTAAAGTACAATGGTCACTAACTGAAACTACATACGTTGTAGTATTTGAAGGATAAACCGTCACCTGCTGCGTAAACGCTCCATCAGGATTCCAGCTATAAAAATACGGTCCGCCATTTCCGCCTGAAGGTTCTACACTTAGGTCTACTCCTTCACCTTCACATATTGTATCTCCGGAAGAAATGATGGCTCCCAAAGGAGGATGTACAAATACAAAACTGAAGGCAGGTTCTGACATGCAGCCATACACGTCTGTAGCCACGACATCGTAGATCGTACTTACTCCCGGTTCAACAATAATATTCATTGATGTATCACCATTATTCCATAGGAATGAAAAGCCGCCAACGCCACCGGTTACTGTGCAATTCAATTCGGCCCCCTGACCAATACATACTGTGTCAACGGGAGTTGTAGTGATCAGAATTTCCAGCGGATCTTCCACGTTGTAATTTGTTTGTCGCAAACAACCATGTGCATCCGTAATGTCAACTGCATAATTTCCTGAAGGCAATGAAGCAATTGCTGACAGGGTACTTCCGTTCGACCAATTATAAGCATAAGGAGAAACTCCTCCGGATGTTGCGAGTGTAATTACACCATTTGAATCTCCATAGCACAATGTATTGCTGACAATTCCAAGTACACTGATTTGTGGCGGAGATGAAACCACTGCAGTTGCCTGCGTCGCACATCCACTGTTATCGGTAACAACCACTGCATAATTTCCTACTGGAAGCCCTGACAAAGCACTATCGGTTTGCAAAGTGTAATCCCATGCGTATGCATATAAACCTGAGCCACCGGATGCGACAACTGTTACTCCTCCATCACTTCCTCCAAAACAATTTACGTCTGCAATAGTAAACTGTGCAGTAACCGGAGCCGGATCAGTGATCGTGATCTGGTGGTTTTCTATACATCCATGTGCATCGGTTACGGCAACATTATACGATCCTGCACCAAGGTTGGAAGCGTACCAGGTATTGCTCGAAACCGGACTCCATGCATAGGCATAAGGGCCAGTTCCTCCCATAACAGACACACTTGCTGTTCCATTCGCAGCACCGGCGCAAGCAGCATTTGTTGTAGTGTGTGTAATTACGATTGCATTGGGATGAACCAATACCACAGAATCAATCACTTCACAGGCATGCTGATCAATAACAGTTACATAAAATGTTCCGGCACCCATGTTGGAAACCGAGCTTGTTGTTTCACCATTTGACCACAGGAAAGAATAGCCCGATATGCCTCCTGTAGCAAGAACACTGGCAGTACCGTCAGTAGAACCGAAACAAAGCGGGTCGACGGAAGTTGCCGTGGCCAGCAGGGGTGGCGGCTGCGTAATTGATACATGAATGGTGTCTGTGCATGAATTCGTGTCAGTCACAGTAATTATGTAATTTCCTGAAGTTAAGTTAGAGAATAGCAAACTGTTTTGCGGCGGATTGTTGTTAATAAAAAACATAAGCGTCCCGCTGCCACCTGTAGTTGCAAGGCTTATGCTACCATCGTTTCCATTGTAACAATTTACATTGGCACTAAGGTAATTTGTGATCTGTGGCGATGCAAGGTCAACAAGCGCCACTTGCTGATATGTCTTACAACCATTGGCATCTCTGATCGACAAATTGTAAATACCTGAATTCAATCCAGTGAAATTTGCCTGTGTATAATATACTATACCACTGTCAATTGAATAAACCCACGGACCTGTGCCCCCATTTGCAATCATGTTTATTTTTCCGTTGTTGGCGCTGCAGGTTTCGTCTGACGGCGTTGCTGCAATCACAAGCGGATCAGGTTGAGCAATAATGACTACAGCACTTGCCAGGCAGTTATTCTGGTCATTTACGATTACATAATATGTTCCTGCAAGAAGTGAATCAAAAAGGATTGATGACTGATAAGTAATGCCATTGTCAATGCTATAAGAAAGCGACCCTGTCCCACCGCTTGCATGTACAATGATCTCTCCTACAGGAACACCGTTACATAATAGATCAGTGGAATTTACAGTACTGATATTGGGAGCGAGGAGATTATTTATGGTAACCGAATGGATAGCTACGCAGCCATTTGCATCGCGAACGGTGAAGGTATATCCTCCGGCAAACAGGTTATTAAATAAAGACGATGCCTGGAAATTGGTGCCGTCAATAGAATACTGATATGCGCCTGTTCCGCCTGTTACATTCAGCGTAGCAGATCCATTGCTTTGTCCGCAAGCAGCATTCATTACCTGATGTGTAATATTGATTGCAGGTGGCTCGCTGATCAACACTGAGTTATTGGCAGAGCAACCGGCCGTATCAAGAACGATGATATTGTAATTACCGGCCGCAAGATTCGAAAAAGAATTGCCTGTTTGAAAAGTTATTCCATTGTCAATGCTGTATTGCAATGTGCCCACTCCCCCGCTTACATTGATCAAAACGGTTCCGGACTGATCTCCATGACATAGTTCGTTGGTAGAATTGACGGTTTGAATGACCGGTCCATTGAGGTTACTGACTGATGCGTTGAAATCCTGTTCACATCCTAAAGAATCACGAACTGTAATGATGAAATTTCCGGATATCAGATTTTGAAAAACAGTATCAGGTAAAAAGTTACCCGAATGATTGATTGAATAAGTAAGTGTACCAATTCCGCCGGACGCATTTACTGTAACCGATCCGTTGTTGAAACTGCAATTCGCCGGTATGCTCTGGTAATTAAAAATAAACGGAGCCGGTTGCGAAATTGAAACAGTCGAATCTGCCATGCAACCATTTGTATCAGTCACAAGGATTAAGAAATTGCCTGTATCAAGTGAATCAAAAAATGATGATGACTGAAATGCAATACCATTGTCAATACTGTAAGACAAAGTCCCGCTTCCTCCGGTTGTAGCGATGTCAATAGTTCCATCAGCAGCACTATAGCACACTACATCTGAGAGGTTGATTGCATTAATTTCAGGAGCCGAAGAAAAATAAACATGCACATCAGCCGAATCCAGACAACCGTGATCGTCTGTTACCACAAGGTGATACATTCCTGAATCAAGCGCAAAGAAAGAAGAGTCATTGGTGAATGGATTTCCGTTCATGCTAAAAAGGAATGGCGAAGTTGCTCCTGTTGCATGAATGACAATGGAACCGTCATTCCGGTCACATTTTTCCGTCACAATTTCGCTTGTAAAATTCAATGGTGATGGTTGAGAGATAGTAACCGTATCCCTTTCTAAACAACCGTTGGTATCAACAACAGCGAGGTAATATGATCCGGGAGAAATAGAATTAAAATTAAAAGCGGTGGAATAATTTGCGCCGCCATCAGTACTGTAACTCAACTGTCCATTGCCACCTGAAGCAGTTATGTCAATGACACCATCAGCAAATCCATTACAGGAAATATCCGTCGTTGAAGTTTGAACGATGACCGGAGATTGATAAATAACCGGAGACTCAATAGTGCTGTCCATACATCCATTTGCGTCCTTTACATAAATATAATAATTTCCACCGAAAATATTCTGAAAAACGGGACTTGTTTGAAAAGTAGCACCGCTGTCAATACTGTATTGCAACACACCTGCTCCGCTTACGGCTGTAAGAGAGATAGAAGCATTTGCAAACCCATCGCAAATTTGCGGAGTGGATTGTTGTGCAATGATCCTTGGTCCTAATGCATCAGCTATAATAATGGTTGTTGCTTCCACACATCCATTGGCATCCATTGCAACAACTTTATAACTTCCAGAAAGCAGATTATTGAAAACATTGCCGGAGGCGAAAGTCAAGCCTCCATCAATACTGTAAGTAAATGCACCTGTACCACCGTTCACATTGGCTGTGATGGATCCGTTAGGAAGGCCGCACGTAGCATCAACCGAAATGACAGAAAGTATGATCTGTGGTCGCTGGGCAATGGTAAGTGGTGCGGTAGAACTACAGCCAATATTATCTTTCACTACAATATTGTAATTGCCGGATGGGAGTGATGTAAAAATATTGGAGTTACTAAATGTAATTCCTGCATCAATGCTGTATTTTATCGGAGGTGTTCCACCTGTTGTATTGATCACAACTCCTCCATCAGTCGCACCAAAGCATGCAACATCAGTAATGTTCATGGAGGAAACGGCAGGACTCGTAGAGGCACCTACAACATAATTTCGAATACGCTCACAACCGTTTGCATCACGGATCATTAACGAGATGCCGCCTGAAGGAAGGCCTGTAAAAACATTTGACGTTTGCCATGTAATACCGCTGTTGATGGAATACTGAAACGGAAGCACGCCATTCCCCGGAGTCAGCATGATGGCACCATTGTTCAATCCGCAGGTGGTATTCGTCATGCCACAAGAAACACTGACAAGCATCGGCTCAGCAATGGTAACAATTCTACGCGCCAGGCAATTGTTCTGGTCTTTGACAGCGATTTGGTAAGTTCCACCCGCAAGATTTGAAAAAGTATTCCCTATAAAAAATGTCACGCCATTGTCTATGCTGTATTGAATTGCCCCTGAACCTCCACTTGCAACTATCGTAATTGTACCATCATCCGCATTGGCGCAGGTTACATCAGTTGATGCGACAGCAGAAACCACCGGAGCATTGAGATTGTTCACAATCGCAGTATCGTGTGTAACGCATCCATTTGCATCTTCAATTACCACGAAATAAACGCCGGGAGGAAGCGCATTAAAAGTATTTGTAGGTTGGAAAAACTGACCATTTGTAATACTGTAGGTAACAACTCCTGTTGTGCCGCTCAGGACATTCAGCGTGATATTACCGGTATTTAGTCCACAAGCAGAAGGGACAGTAAGTATCTGAAGATTGATAGGTGATGGCTGAATAAGTGTAACAGAGGCAGATACAGTACAACCGTTAACATCAGAAACAATGACAGGATATGTGCCGGCAGGCAAACTATCAAACAGTGGTGTATTATGAAAACTGCTGCCGTTGTCGATACTGTATGTGTAAGGACTAATACCGCTTGCAGCTGTTATACTAATGCTTCCATCTGTTCCAATGCTGCAAAGGATGTCTTGTGCAATAATATTTGAGATGACGGGAAGCGTAGATGGTGCTACTGTCACTGAACCGTTCCATAGACAGCCGTGGGCATCCTTAACCCTTAAGAAATAAGTACCTGCTGCGAGGTTGCTAAAGGTTGCTGATCCCTGGTATGTGGCACCATTGTCCTTGCTGTAAGTGTACGGAGCCGATCCACCTGATGCAGATAAAATAATTCTTCCGTTCGCGATGGCACATTTTGTATCATTCACAATTGTTGAAGCAGAAAGCGCCTGCGGCTCACTGATGACAAAAAGTGTTGAAGAGGAACATCCTGTTGGGTCTACAGTAACCAATGTATAAGTTCCTGCTGAAAGATTGGCAATCTGATCGCTCACAACCCCATTTGTTTGTCTGATGATCGTTCCGACTGAATTTTTCCACCTGAAACTCCAAGGGCCAATTCCCATTCCCGCCCCTGTAGCGCTTCCCGTTTGCCCGTTGCACAAAGGATTGGTAACAGAAACTGTAGGTGGAATGCAACATGCAAGAGAAGCATAAAAATCATTGACGGGATCTGCTATGCATGCTGCAGAAGTCCATGATCCCGATTCACCATCAGAATAGGTATCAATAAAAACATTCAGGTTTTCACCGTTGATACAATCAGCCTGATCATTTGTTTGAATCGTAAAGCAAAAATTCCATGTACAGTTACCGGATAAATTATCCCCGAAATTATTTCCGGGATCTGCATCAGCAACTCCCCCTTGATTTCCGGCGGCAGTTTCATAAAAAAAACCGGGTCCTATTGAAGAGCCGTTCGCTGCAGATGTTATTTGTTGATTGTACCATCCCCAGGTTCCATTACCTGAACAGGACAATGGTGGTGAAGCCGAAAAAGTACTTGTGTCCCAGCCCGGGCCAAAAGAAGGAATCACAGCATGAAGCCAGTTTGCAGAGGTCGGGCTAAAATCCGTTATCTGAAGGCAAAAATTTACTGATTGTCCTGCAAGGTAAATTCCATTTTGCGGAGGAGGAGAAACAGTCAGCGCACTCTGAATCACGCATCCTTCGCAATCAAGATTATTCTGAAGCGATAAAGTAAAATTGCACTGGTCATTCATTGTGCCTCCGCTTACACGAAGGAAATAAGTACCCGGTGACAGTCCTGAAAAGGATGTATTGAGTAAACCGCCGCCGCCAATTGCACATCCGCGTGGTACAAGGTTGTTGCAACCGGTTCCTGAATACAATCCTACCTCCGGTGTAATCATTCCGTTTATAGTGACATCAAGTATTGGGGCAGTAATTGTAAACGTATACCAAACATCGCTTGCAGGAACAGCCATATTCCCGACAGGCCGGCATCCTTGAAGACCGTTGTATGGAATTTCCGCCGTGGCACAAAGATTTGTGGTATTGAGAGAAGTCAATTGACCCTGACCGCCCGGACATGCAGATGGAATGGGCAATGCACCGAGACTTTGTGCACCGGAACATGCATCATTGGGAGGCGGTGCTCCACCGTTGCAGGTAGGGCAGCCATTCACCGGACACTGGACACAATTGATGACAGCACTCCATCCGCTTTTCACCACCGTGTAATCAGAAACAAATTTAATGGTAAGGCAACCGGAAGTGGCGCTAATCAAACCCGGAGAATTAGTTCCCGTAAATGTTCCAAGTAGTGGTGAAGTCGACGATGGTCCGTTGTATAAATAAAGAAAATCAAAATTATTCTCAAGTTCAAAAGACGTGAATAGCAAACTGACGCACATTCCCGGCACATCAGAGCAAATTGT
>CAYHHK010000008.1:0-37574 GCA_964356415.1 uncultured Flavobacteriales bacterium | reverse complement strand
TTTATAAATTAATGCTAGCTATAGGATTTAACAAAGCAATGGAATTAAAATGATTTGTTCTGCCCGGCAATTAAGAATCAATTTAAATAGAAAAAAATAAGGAAGCAAAAGAATAAAACCGAAACATAATCTATCACTTTCTATTGCGTCTTCCTGCTTTCGGTAAATTATACAGTTACTCAATTCAAATTATTCCAATAATGTTTCTGGTATAATGCCGATAGAGTACTTCGTACATGGTAGGTTATGTGAGATTAAAAAAATTGAAATTGACTGGCAGACAAGTATTTTAAATTTTGCCTAAGAAATGACCGAAGCAGTATAGTTCTAAAGCAACAAGGTACATTTGACTATTACATATACAATATCGGTATTACAGCAACTCAGTGTGTTCTCATCGAGCTATGTCATTAAGTTAAGGAACTAATAATTCGACACACTTGTTTTTTTAGATTCCTCTCTCGCCTGAGCCGAGAGAGGAAAGACAGAGCGTTTTTATTATGTGTGGGAAAAATGAGGGGGCGGCTTTGCCGCCCCCTCATTTTTCCCGACAAGCTACAACATCATCGTTATTCCGACCTCATCTGGCTCTAGGTTAGACGAGAGAGGAATCCTTAACTTAATGACATAGCTCTACGAGAAACAATAATTGATCAATCTGAATTGAGTAATCGAATAAAAAACAGTTAATCAGTATTTCAAAAACTTCACCTGCCTGCGCAACTCTGAATCGTCATTGTTTTTAACGAGAAGATAATAAACACCGGATGGAATATCCTTAATCTCAAAGGAAGTATTATTGAATCCCGTTTGTGCAATCAATTCCTTCCGCATCACAATTTTGCCAACCAGATCCATGATCTGCACAGTGGTTTTTTCATCGGCAGTTAAATTGAAGTTGACGTTCAGAATTGTATTAGCCGGGTTTGGATACACAACAAGTTCAGGCATTGCATCTTTACAGTTAACGGATGCAACCTTGCTGTAACTATGGCGACCATCAATGTCAACCTGTTTCAGGCGATAATAAATAACGAGCCCACAAACATCTTTGTCATAAAAACTGTAGTTAAGTGTTTGTCCTGAAACTCCCGGGCCATAACCCTGCACTTCGGCAATCTTAGTGAATTCATTTCCATCAGTACTTCGTTCAATTTCAAAATGGTCGTTGTTGATCTCAGCAGAAGTTGACCATGAATTCAAGACATCTTTTCCCTTTATTTCCGCATTAAAGAAAAGCAGTTCAATTGGCAAAGGGTTCTGTGATTGCACAGTGGTGAAATCCGAAAACCCTGTGAGGTTATCTCTTCTTGTTTGTGCAGCAATACTTGCTACAAAACACGCTCCTGACAAACCAAATGCACCCGATCCGGAAACACCTTTCACAACAGTCCATCCACTTCCTGTATTGTTGCTCATTGCCTGATTGTAAAGTGTGGCTCTGTAGGTTCCTGTTGGTGCCCCAATACTTGCATCTATGCGCCAGTAACCATGGTCAAATGTCGGCAACGCATTATATGTAGCAGTTAAACATTCACTTGCTGCAGGCCCAACTCCCGGAAATGCCACACCGCCCAAAGTCCAGCGGTAAAAATGAGCCAGGAGATTATAAGTAGCTGTTGGGGCTACAGAATACGTGACGTTGGCCAATTCATAACCTACAATCCCGGGTGCCAAAACAGACGTACCGTCACCTACAGGAAAATTATAACTGTTTGCCGCAGCGGCAATAGCCCTTCTTAAATCTCCTTCCACATAACTTGTTGCATTACCAACAGAACATCCGGCAACAGCGCTGTTGGTGACATTCACCTCGCGTGTACCAGTAATTATTCTTCCCTGGGTAAGGGTTAGTATTCCACTTACGCCAATGATTAGATTACTCGTTGCATTATTATAAAGCGTCAATGATCCTGCAGCGATCTGGTTCATTGTAACGTTGTTCAGCGTAAGGTTGCTGGCTTCATTTCTGAAGGTTTGATTTGCACCACTTCTCCTTGTGAAAACAAGTGTGCTTCCTCCTGCCCCTGCCCCTAATCCTGTAAAGCTTATGGCCCCTTGATGGTTATAAAAATTACCGCCAACTTCCGTATTCTTATTGTTATTGTTAACGACTCCGCCATAGATTGAATCGTAACCCTGTATGTAAATGTTAGTATTGAGCGTCACTGATGAATTTCCGATTTTTGAAAATTCTACATTATAGAAATTATTCAAAACGTTTCCGAATGTACCGTTGATGGTTGTGTTTGATCCACCGATAAACCGAACTATACTTCCTGGCTGGCAATTCAAAGTTCCATTATTCGTAAAATTTCCACAGACAGACAATATGACCCCGGGCTGAATTGTTAGTGATGCACCGACAGAAATGGTGATGTCCTTTACAGTGGTATTGGCCGATACTACCGGTTGAATGCCCCCACCAGCGATGGTTGCAGCTATCTGGTTTGCACAATCAGGTATGTTCCCGCATCCTGACGGAAGCCAGTTTGCCCGCGTTGCCCAGTTATTTGTTGTTGCATTCTGCCAGGTCATAGCCGGTGGCGTACCATTGATGTTAGTACCCTGCCAGTTAAATGTAAATCCAAGTGTTGTATTGGACCAGTTATTAATACTGATCAAAAATGTGGCTGTCATCCCTGCAGGAATAAATCCGGCCTGACTCAATGGCGGTGTTGATCCCCCACCAATATTTCGGTGTTGATTGAGCACTCCGCCAACAGTATCAGTCCCCATTGTTGCGCTCATGCCTGTATTGTCTATATGCGAAACATTACAGCTTGTCCAAGGAAAAGCATTTGGATTATTCAGATTGCTGCAATAATTAGGAACAGTCGGGAACGAATGATTGGGGTTGTTATTCCAAACAGTATCAATACACCAAACCATCCAGTCATAGTCGTTTGATGCAGAAGTTGTAAGAAGCCATTGCAGGGAATTCGGACCTGTAATTGAAAGTGTGTACCATGTAGAGCTTGCTTCGCCGGCAGTCATGCAGGTACCAAATCCTCCCACATCACAAAAATTTCCGGCACCTGAATAGCCGGGGTCAGCAACATTAAAGGTCGCATTACTGCAAACATTTATTGGCAGTGCGCAATCCTGTGCAACGACCGGTGGATAAGTGCCCGATCCGGAGATCACGGTAATTTCAAACGTTCCAGTATTGGATGCTCTGCCATCAACTCTTACAAAATATGTGGTGCCGATTGTCAAGCCATTTACGGTGAGATCAGATGCCTTGCTGACAAATGCATTTCCACAATTATAGGTGTAATCATTATTACATGCAGATGCCACTTCTACCATCCCTGCACCGCACGGTCCTGTGTAAACTGCAATCTGTGAATCATATAATGTAAACAGCCGTGTTCTTACTTTCATCGTTGTTGCTGTAGCAACAAAACTATACCAGACGGTATTCAATGTATTTCCAACGCCCCAGCAGCTGGCACTTGCAGGTTCGCCCGCACCTGAAGAACAGCTATTGTCACCATTTGCCGGTGAGCCTATGATAAGCAACTGGGCTGCACAAGGGAGATCATTTGGAGGTGAGCACCCTGCCAAAACACATATCCTGAAGTTCCCTGTCTGTGTTCCGCTGTTGCTCCATATTCTCATGTAATAAACCTGACCGGCTCCCGGTGGAACAACAGTTGCAGAAGGCATACCAACATTGGAATTATCATCACAAACAACAAGCGTGAATGGACCGCATGATCCACCTCCGGATGTATAGATGGCCATGGCAAGATCCTGTGCAGAAGGATTTGTCCCTGGCGCAACATCGATCTGATGCGGCTGATTGCTCGTGGAAGTAAATGTAAACCAAACGTCAGGGGTTACGCCATCAATGAAATTTCCGCAGCCCGGCAGTGGAACCGAAGCTGTAGCAGAAGGAGATGCACAGTTATTATTGTAGTCGATCAAACCTGTGCAACTTGCACCAATTGTAACCGGAACGGGTCCGGCAGGGGAAGCGCAGTTATCGTATGCAGGCGTCGGTGCAACAGAATTTGTTATCGTAAGATCAAAATTATTCATGCATCCGACAAATCCTCCGTTGGCGTCATAGTCCACAGCGAAGTAGTATGTAATCCCTGCCACCAACGACATGTTATTAAACGTAAGCGGCGCCACACCCGGTCCGGAAACATTTGAAAGACAATTTCCTGTTGTGGGACAACCCTGGTAAACTGTAAATCCCGGATAAGAATTTGCAGGCGTATTATTGAGTGAAATATTAACACAGGCATTGGATGCAGGTGTATAAACAAATAAATAATCTTCACCCTCTTGTCTTGGTGTATGACATGCAGAGTTTGTACTGTCGTAATCATTTCCCCATCCGCAGGTGGACAATGCAAGCGGTGAAGAATACGGAATGCCGCAGATCTGATTTGCAAAAGTGCAATCACGTCCGGGAGGTCGTATGTTGAACCGAAAATATCCTCTGTAAGAGGTATCCTTTGAATACGCACGCACCCAGTATTGTTGTGCTGCGCATGGCTGGGTTGTAAGATTCAGATACGATGATGCATTTGTTCCGACAGGACCGGAGCTTCCGTAATTACATTGCACTACGGCGCCTCCGCAGGCTGTATAAAGTTCCATTCCCATTTGGTAGTTGGTGCCTCTGCAATCCAGACTATCAATAAAAATTTCGAAATTGGTAATGTTAGCAGGCTTGGTAAATGTAAACCAAATATCAGATGTAGTCGCCACAGCAACCCCACATCCTGCTGAAGGCAAAGCCAGTGCCGATTGCGTAGAGTGAAGTGTTGTACCTAACGTCTTGATAACAGGAAGAGCCGGATTAAAAGTTCCGATATTTTGAGCTGTGGCGCATTCATTATTTGGATGAGCTGTGGTGGTGAATTTATAAAACGCCGATGCATTGGGCTTGGAACCAATCATCGCTTCCGGTGAAGTTTTATTCGGAGCCCCTGCAGCACTGGTAAAAGCAAAAACATCATTATTGCAATATCCGGAAAGGCCGATGGAAGCCCCGCCGCTTAGGTTATTCACATAGGCACTTCCACCTGTCCCATTATTAAGGTATCTGAACTCAATTGCACTTCCATTCAATCCTGCAGCTGTTCGTTCATAAATTCTGACCTGAAAAGAAAGGGCAATTGTTGTGGCATTATGATCCCATAAAACCGAATCCCATTCGATGGTAAGGGTTCGATTGGGCGAACCGCCTCCGAAACCATATCTCACTTGCCCGGTTGTTTTAATTTTTAAATCGTCCCATAACGGAGCAATGATTGCTTTTGTGGTTGATAAACTATTTGAAGGCAATGCACCTCCCGGATTGAGAAAAGAAAGGAATCCATTCGATGAAACATAAATGGGTTGACCAGCCGGATAAAACACACCTCCGAAATAAAATCCGCTCCATTGTGCCGCAGTAGGTGTGATTGTAGCAACAGCATCATCCGTACCCGCAGGTATTAATGTGGTTGGTGCAGCAATTGCAATAAATGCACCTCCGGCAGGATTTGTATAAGTATAATTTATTCCCGTTAACTGAGCTAAAACATCTGTACAAAAAAATGAAAAACAGAAAGTGAGAATGAGGATGGTAAATCTTTTATTCATTGTGTCTGGTGTTAGCGCGGACTAAGGTAACAAACTCTGTTTCAAATACAAACGGCTGAGAATAAAAGGTTCGGATTTTTGGTGAAGGGCCGTTTTTTAGGAGCGAACAGGCATATAATGTCGGGTAATGAACCATTAATTATATTTACCGCTTCTAAAAATCAACCCAAATGAGATACACTCCAATCAATCAGCGGCTTTATATTGACAACAGAAAACGTTTTGCTGCCTCACTGAAGCCCGGCTCCATTGCATTTTTTAACAGCAACGATGAGATGCCGCGCAATGGCGATCAGAATTTTCCTTTTCGTCAGCACTCTGATATGCTATGGATGAGTGGCATTGACCAGGAACAAACCATTCTTGTGATTTGTCCGAACCATCCGCTGTCTGAATACAGGGAAGTTTTATTTCTGAGGAAAACAAATGAGCACATAGCAGTTTGGGAAGGACATAAATACACCAAGGACGAAGCTCGCGCTGCATCAGGCATTCAGCATGTGTATTGGGTTGATGAATTTAATGCCATGCTTCCTGTGCTAATGCACCACGCACAAACCGTTTACATCAACCTGAATGAAAACGACAGGTTTGTGACTGAAGTGCCTTACCGCGAACAGCGTTTTGCAGAAATTTTAAAAAATAAATATCCGAACCATCAGTATGAACGTTGCGGACCAATGATGGCATCCATGCGTTCAATAAAGCATGAACTGGAAATTGAACCATTGCAAATCGCTTGTAACATAACCGACAAAGCTTTCAGAAGGGTGCTTGGTTTTGTAAAACCCGGCGTAACAGAATATGAAGTGGAAGCGGAAATCACGCATGAGTTCATACGCAACAGAGCAAATGGTCATGCCTACACACCCATCATCGCAAGCGGATCAAGTGCATGTGTGCTGCATTACATTGACAACAACAAAGCAATGAATGACGGTGAAGTAGCGCTCCTCGACTTCGGTGCTGATTACGCCAATTACGCTGCTGATCTTACGCGCAGTATTCCGGTTAACGGAAAATTTACAAAACGCCAGCGCGAAGTATATGATGCAGTGTTGCGTGTGATGAAAGCCGCGACAAAAATGCTCGTGGTTGGAAACGTGATTCCGAAATACCATGAAGAAGTTGGTAAACTCATGGAAGAAGAGCTTATCAAACTCGGATTATTGAAAGCTGATGAAGTAAAAAAGCAAGACCCGAAGCAACCGTTGTACAAAAAATATTTCATGCATGGCACCTCCCATTTTCTGGGGCTGGATGTGCATGACATTGGCAACCGCTACGAGCCGATGAAAGCAGGAAACGTATTTACCTGCGAACCGGGAATTTATATTCCAGAAGAAGGACTGGGCATTCGAATTGAGAATGACATCCTCATCACTGAAAAAGGACCTGTTGATCTTATGGCAAAAATTCCGATTGAAGCGGATGAGATTGAAGAGTTGATGGCGAAGAGCAGAGTGACTGCATAAAAATTTCGAATAAGAAAATATCGAAATCCGAAATTTTGGAAACGAGTTATCCTAAAAATATACATCCCTGCATGTATTGTAATTAAGGTAAGAGGAGAAAAAAGAAAAAAGAATAACGAGTAACGAACAAGCCTGCCTGCCATAGGCAGGGAACACGGAATGATGAAGTCAATCAGGTACTTCTTGATTCATTAATCCTTGCCTGCGGCAAGTTGGTTTATTTGAAATTCGATATTAATTACCCGAATTTTTTTCTACCATTTAATTTTCTCCAGCGCTTTAAAAGCCTGCTTCTCTATTTCAGCGACTTCAAAAAGATAGCCGGCCATGTCCTTAAAATCTTTTTCCGAAGTAATCCTTCCTTTGAAAATCCCCGCGGCTTGTACAGCTGATGAACGCCATACATCTCCCGCTTTGGTAAATTGTTCTGAAATTTTCAACAACTCTTCTTTTGGTAGAAATGCATATGCCTGTTGCAGAAAAGCACCATAGATAAAACGAAACCCTCCCCCACCAGTTCCGATCTCTTCCTGCATGCGCACGAGCTGTGCAAGGTAACTGCCTGCTGTTTTAACACCCAGTTGCTCACGCCATTTCAGAATTTTATTTGCCGTGTATTTTATCCCCCGGATACCAACTACCGATGCAGGAATGTGGAGCATGTCGCGGCTATTTCTTTTTATTCCTTTCACAATTGCTTTCCTGATGGCATCATCTGTAATATCAACCTTCTGCTTCGGATAATAAAGTTGCCCACGTGGCGCCAGAGCTCCTTTTGCAAAACGTACACGCTGCAATTCAGGTCCGCTCAAAGAAGTAACAGTCTCCATTACCGGATCGCTGATCAAATAAGATCCGTTTTCCTTGCCATAAACTACCAAGTTATGCGCATTAAAATGAAAACGGTATTCCTTTGGAAAATAAGTGAGATAATAAACGCCGACCTGGCATCCGACCGGTTGTCCCGATTGAAGACATTCATTCAATACCTGCTCCGCTTTTTCAGGAGAAGAAAATTTTTTTCGTTCAACGGGAATTCCCAAAGACTTGCAAGTGCGTTTGAAAATCAAACCCGGCATCGTGCGGTAACTAAATGCAGGTGCATTGTTAACTTTCAGAAAAGGAATTTGTATGTAAAACAATCCTGAACCAATTCCGAATGCAAGCGGTTCTGTAATCTTGCTCATTCCCGAATGACGAAGCAGGTTCGTGGTAACACCGTTTTCACAGTGCGCACTCTGGGTATGTTCAAATGGTATTTGCATTTACGGTGATTCTGTTTTGAAAGTCAAAAGATCAAACAACTATTTTGAAAAAGGGTTTTTCAGTTCTTCAAGCGTAATTTCGAAAAGGTCTGCATACTTCTGAAGCTTTTTATCTGAAAGTTTATTAAACACATTTGCTTTCATGTGCCTTTTCACCTGCCATTGCCATAAGCCGGTGTAGGCAGACAAAATCCCCGTGTCCATCAGTTTTAATTCCATGAAAAACAAGACCGGACTGGCCTCACCTTTCCTCACTTTTTCTTCTGCCTCTTTAACACGAAGTTTGATATCGTACCAGGCAAGGTCAAGTGCAGAGGTTTTCACTTCCCATCCTGAGCTGAGAACGGAGGTGTACTTACCTGATTCATCTACCGCATAATCTACTTCGCGGGTAAATCCTTCAAGTAAACTTTTATCCTGTGGTATTTCTGATTTTTTCAAGATGCCCTATCTGATGAGGGCTCAAAAGTAAAAAAATACATTCAGCAAACCGTAAGTTGTCCGTAAACGTAACTGAAACGGGCGCTCTCCGGAACGATCATTAACAATTTCTGACCCTTTTGAAGCTTATTGGTGCGTAGTAATTCTTCTATCATAAAATAAATGGATGCAGAACCTACATTGCCGGTGGTGCTCAGGTTTGAAAACCATTTCTCCTGGGGAATAGGGATGCCATCCATTTCCATTTTCTCTGCGATCTTCTTTCTGAAAAACTCGCTGCTCATGTGGGGAAGGAAAAAATCCACTTCATCAGCACGGAGGTTATTTTTCTTCATCGCCTCGGCAAGCTTGTCAATACCATATTTGACTACGTTTTCGCTAAGCAATTTCACATCTTGTTTTATACTCAACACGGAATGCTCCATTACTTCATGCTGAGAAAAATCCATGTATCCTTTCAGTACTCCGTTTATTTTTTCGCTGCCCTGATACATGCAAGGCTCAATCCTATTCGCATAGGAAGCGCCTTCAAGCCAGTCAATGCGGAGACTCAAACCATTTTCGTTCTTCTTACTTCCCAGCATTACCGCCGCAGCTCCGTCGCTCAACATCCACCGCAGAAATTCTTTGTCGAAGGAGATGTAAGGATTGTCGCTCATCTCATCCAGCCGTGTTGCTTCCTCTTCGTATGTCTCAGAATACAAAATTCTCGAAAGGCGCTCAGAGCCCGATACAACAGCATTCATTGATTGACCGAGTTTCACGCTCATAAATGCATATTTCAATGCATGCATTCCGGAACAGCAATTGCCCGCCGGAGTTATCACTTCAATATCTTTTGTTTCAGGAAGCCAGCCATGTACCATCACACCATGAGAAGGCATAATCTGATCAGGTGATGAAGTGCCACAGCACAACAGGTCAATTTCAGCAAGCGCAGAAACATCATCATTGAATAAATTCCTGATCGCCAAAGATGCCATTTGCGCATTGGTATGCGTAGCATTTCCTTTTTTATCAATGGCATAAAAGCGTTGCTTAATACCATTGTTACGAAGTACTATACGTTTACTTTTGCTTTGCCGCTTGTGGATCAATCCGAGATAATCCTCCATCTCATCATTGGCGACGGGGTTATTCGGTAAAAATGTGGCAGCCTTTGTAATATAAACTTCGTTAAGCATTTCAATTTACTCCTGAAAAGTATTTTTTGTGTTCGCGGATTTGCCTGCCTGTCAGAGGTACAATGGCCACGAGATAAATGACAACTATAATAGGTGCAATAATAAACAAAGCAAATAACAAATAATATTTAAAGATTTGAAGCCACAAGCTTCGGTTTTTCTTCCTGATAATCAGGTTTGCCCAGATAGAGAATATTTTGGGTGCGCGCCCTTCGATAAACATCAGCACTGTTTGGGGATCAACAGCTTTCATTGCAGTCAATTGCATTTGGAGCCGGTCTAAATCATTTGTTTTGAGTGACTCCAGAACCTTTGATCCGAATATTCCGGCATCGGCAATTTCCTTGTCTGCTACCCCCGGCCTTGGAAAAATACCCAGCCAGCGGTCCTTTTTTCCGGTGAACATCCAATATTGAATGGTAACAGCGCTTACAAAATTATTGTGTCGATCGGCATACACAATGTTCCCAACAAGCCTTCCTCCTTTTTGTTTTATCATTTTCTTGACCCTCTCCTGTGCATTGATCCACATGTTCCTCGATCCAATGACCGTAACCACAGGAGTGTCTTTCAGTCGTTTTGCGAATTCAGGATTTTGCAAAAAAGAGGTGGCCGGAATACTTGGTGATAAATACCAGGGCTGGTAAGCAAAGACAACCAGGTCATATTTCTCTTCTTTAAACTGAGGAGCAATGATCTCAGCCGGAATACCAAGAACGCTTTCCGGCATTGCATCAAAAAAGCTCTTTGATCTCCAGGGAAAAGGGAATTCCTTCTTCATCTTTATCTGCACGTATTCCACAGTCTTCCCTTCAGCTGAAAAAGGCGCTGAGAAATTCTCAACAATCTGTTTCAGTTGTCCGGATTGAGAATAGTAAACAACCAGTATTTTCTTGCCCATTTTATTTCCGGAAATCTTCGGGCTTTAAAATATGGGAATGCAAGCTATAATCCCTTATGGCCTCCTGCAAATGGGGCTGTAGTTTTCCAAAAGATTCCCTGATAATCATAGCGTCTTCAGTCTTTTTTGAATGATAATTCATAAAATCAGGAATGTGTTCCTGAATCATCAACCGGAGAAACCTGTATTCGGCATTTGATGAATCCTGTTTAATACACTTTTCAAGCCTAATCCTTCCCTGCTTGAATATCCTTAGCTTTTCTATGCCGGATTTCACCAGTCCAGACATCCTCATCATCAATGCACCTGAATAGGCTTCCTTTTCCTTCATCGAAGATTTTTCAATCGCAATAAGTTGAGAATTGATTTTCACGGTATCATTGGATTGCATGGCGGCATAAAATTCCTTGTAGGCCATGGATGCAGCCGTTGTGTACTTAGATGTACTGAGCAGAAAGAAAAATAAGAGTATAGAAAAACTGCTTCTGAAGTTCATTTAAATTAATGAATATTTTTTTACAAAGATACTGCTTCGCACATTATTCATGATACAAAATAATGATCAAAACACATCCAAATGGCATCATCCAATCAGGCTTGAATTTAATAAGCTACGCTGTACATGATAATGATGGGCATAAAAAACCGGAAAGTGCGAAAAGAACCTTTATGATTCTGTTACTCTGCATCCATCTTAAAGCTTTCCATGAATTTCGTGGTGTAATTACCTTTTCGAAAATCAGGATGTTTCATCAGCTGCTGATGAAATGGCACGGTCGTTTTTACGCCTTCCACAACAAATTCACTGAGGGCACGCTCCATTGTATTGATGGCTTCCTCGCGTGTTTGTGCAATGGTTATCAGCTTTGCGATCATGCTGTCGTAGTTGGAAGGGATCTGGTAACCGGCATAAATATGTGAATCCACCCGGACTCCATGTCCGCCCGGAACGTGCAACGTAGTGATCCGTCCCGGAGACGGCCTGAAATTATTGTACGGATCTTCAGCATTGATACGGCATTCAATAGCACACATCTGCGGAAAATAATTTTTTCCTGAGATATGTTCACCAGCTGCAAGCTTGATCTGTTCTTTAACAAGGTCGTAGTTAATCACCTCTTCAGTGATAGGATGCTCAACCTGGATACGGGTATTCATCTCCATGAAATAAAAGTTGCGGTGTTTGTCAACCAGAAATTCCACCGTACCAACACCCTCATATTTTACAGCCAGTGCTGCAATGATAGCCGCCTCACCCATTTTCTCACGTAATTCCTTTGTCATAAAAGGCGAAGGTGTTTCTTCCATCAGCTTCTGATGTCTGCGTTGAATGCTGCAATCACGTTCACTAAGGTGGCATGCCTTGCCATATTGATCCCCTGCAATCTGTATTTCTATATGCCTTGGTTCTTCAATGTACTTTTCCATGTACATGCCGTCGTTCCCGAAAGCAGCACCGGCTTCCTGCCTTGCACTTTCCCATGCGGACTGAATATCTTCATCTTTCCAGACGATCCTCATGCCACGTCCACCGCCGCCTGCAGTGGCCTTCATGATGACAGGATATCCGATTTTTCCGGCAGTCGTTTTCGCATCATCCACGTCTTTCAGCAATCCGTCGGAACCGGGAATCGTAGGCACGCCGGCTTTTTTCATGGTGTCTTTCGCATTGCTCTTATCGCCCATGCCGTCAATCTGCTCAGGTGTTGCGCCAATAAATTTAATTCCATGTTCGGCACAAACAGAACTGAATTTTGAATTCTCTGAGAGAAATCCGTACCCGGGATGGATTGCATCAGCATTGGTAATTTCTGCTGCAGCAATGATTCGGGGAATGTTCAGGTATGAATCCCTGCTGGGTGGCGGACCAATGCAAACGGCTTCGTCAGCAAAGCGCACATGCAAACTGTCTTTATCGGCAGTTGAATACACTGCCACGGTTTTTATGTTCATTTCTTTGCAGGTACGTATGATACGCAGTGCAATCTCGCCTCTGTTTGCAATTAGTATTTTCTTGAACATATATATTTGGATCGTTAACCATTATTCGGAAACCGTTATTCGGAAATCAATGAGCGGTTTTCGAATAACTGATAACGTTTAACTGGTAACGTTTTAACTTGGATCCACTAAAAATAAAGGCTGGTCATATTCAACAGGAGTAGAATTGTCGGCAAGCACTTTTACAATTTTTCCTGTCACTTCACTTTCAATTTCATTGAAAAGTTTCATTGCCTCGATAATACAAAGCACTTTTCCTTGCTTAATCTCATCACCCACATTCACAAATACCGGTTTGTCAGGTGTTGAGGAACGATAAAAAGTTCCGATCATCGGGCTCTTGATGGTAATGTATTTGGATTCATCTGATCCCTTTGCTTTGGGTGGCTCGGCAGGTACAGAAACCGAAGTTACAACAGCAGGAGCTGAAGGGGTCGGAGGAGAAACAAGAGGAGGTGTCGCAGCAGGCAAAGAAGTCTGGATTACCTGTTGGGGAGTTCCATGGGTTTTTATCGTAATCTTCAAATCCTTCTGCTCAATACTAACCTCGCTTACCCCGGTCTTTTGTACGAACTTGATCAATGCCTCAATGTCTTTTAAGTTCATCTTTTTGATTTTAGGTTTTCAAAAATAGAAAATATCTTAAACCCACAAGAATTCTTTTTATTCGGTTGGATTTAAGGACGTTGAGAGCCATTTAAATGGAAAATAGTCACAAAAAAAGTCAAAACAACAAACATGTGTTTTTTTAAGAAAGCCGTTTTTTTCCCATGGTCAGTCCATTTTAGTAATTTCACCGCCCAACACCTGCATGATTCGTTACATTTTATTTCCCTTTCAATGGCTTTGGCGAAGCTTCTTTTTTACCAATGCCGTAATTACGTTTTTCCTATTTTATCCGGTCTTTCTGGTGTTGCTAAGCCGTGAAGAATGGTTTCCAAAAGTCTTTCGCCTCAAGAAAGTATGGGCGCATTTCATCTTATATCCTGCAGGAATATTTTATAAAATAGAATATAAAAAGAAGCTCAACAAAAGCCATTCTTATGTGATCTGTCCGAATCACACCTCCTATCTGGATATCATGCTCATCTACATTTCAATGCCTGTCTATTTTCACAGCATGGGAAAAATTGAACTGAGAAAGGTGCCTTTGTTCGGGAAATTTTTTGAGCGGATGAATATTCCGGTAAACAGGAAAAGCATCAAAGAATCGCATCGCGCATATTTACGTGCGGCCTCCGACCTTGACAAAGGTATCAGCATCAATCTTTTTCCTGAAGGAACCATTCACCACAATGGTCCGCGCATGGGTCGGTTCAAAAACGGACCTTTTCGCCTTGCCATTGAAAAACAAATTCCCATTGTTCCTGTTACATTTATTAATAACTGGCGGCTGATGCCTGATGATTATTACCGGCGGGTCGGGCATCCGGGTATAGCTCGAATCGTTGTGCACAAACCGATTGAAACAAAAGGAATGACTGAAAAAGACCTTGAACGTCTAAAGCACATGGTGTTCGAAACCATTTCCGGACCATTGAAGGAAGCCTATCCGCAATATTTTACCGAAGAGAAAAAGGAAATTGCTACTCAGCCCGCCCTGGCTTAAGTCAAATGAATAATAGTACGGACCGCTCATTCATTTTTTTTGACGGCGTTTGCAATCTGTGCAATGGTTTTGTACAGTTTGTAATCAACAATGACAAAAAGGGAAAATTTAAATTTGCTTCGTTGCAATCAGAAGCGGCAAAACAAATTCTCAAGCCATTTGAATTCCCTTCTGATGAACTGAAAACAATCATACTTGTTGAAAACGGCAAAATTTATTTACGCTCACGTGCTGTTCTGAGAATTGCAAAGCAGCTTGACGGCCTTTGGAAAATTTCTGCCGCGCTTTACATATTTCCGTCTTTTTTGAGCGACAGTGTATACAACCTTGTTTCAAAATACCGCTATAAAATATTCGGAAAAAAAGATTCCTGCATGATTCCCACCCTGGAACTAAAATCCCGCTTCGTAGAATGACCCTTCATTAAAATGGGATCATTGGTAATTTCGAATCAAACCGCACTTAGCTTATTCGCACCATTTCGTACTTAGTAAATTCGCGCCTATTCGTATTTAGTACTTTCGGACCCATTCGTACATAGTAATTTCGCATCTATTCGTACTTAGAACTTCCCGTCCTTCCATCTCCACAAATACATGCATGCATACGTCCGGTAAGGCGACCACGATTCTGAAACAACCAGCATTTTCTTTTTCAGCTTTTTGGTTTCATTTATTTTAAGCTGATAAAGATTTTTAATTGCCATTTGAATACCGAGATCATCCACGGCAAAAATATCTTCCCTGCCAAGCGCAAACATCATGATCATCTCCGCCGTCCAGCGCCCAACGCCTTTAATTTCTGTCAGGTATTCGATCAACTCTTCATTGTTCATTTTATTCAGCCGCTTCAAATCCAATCCTTTTTCAATGGCGAAGCGGGCTACGTTCTGAACATAAGTAACTTTTGAATTGCTCAACCCGATGGCACGAAGCTGTTCATGCTTCAATTCCAGCACCTGTTCTGGTGTAGGTTCCTCCCCGAACAAATCAATGAAGCGCTTGTAAATTACCTCTGCAACTTTTGTAGACAATTGCTGCGATGTAATGGACTTCACCAGGTAGATAAAAATATTTTTGCGCTTCTTCAGCTCGATGCGGCCGGACTTGGCAATGGCCTTTTTAAGTTGCTTGTCTTTGGAGAGGTGTTTTAGGTGCGGCATGACTGGCGTTATAGTTGATCAAGCAAAGCTATTGAAACTCCACCAAAATCCTCTATTTCTTCTTTTTCTTTTTAATGGTATGCTTGAATTTGAGGACAGCGAAATTAAATTCAACGGATGTTTCACTTTCATCAATGTTTAAATCGTCTGCCAGAATTTCAGATATTATCTCACCGCTTCGCCTGAGCACGTTTTGCTTCTTTTGCTCATCATGTATCTCCGACAATTCCTTAATGTTCAATGCAAGTCCTTTTATTCTTGAATAAGTTTCTATGATTGTTATGGTTGCTTGGGTGGCTTTCGGACCTTTCAATATTGTCGCAAGCATATAAAGTCCTTTTTCGGTGAATGCCTTTGGCAGTTGAGGGGAGAATTTGAGTTTTGATAGGTGGTAAAAAATTTTGACCACCTCGTTTTTCTCTTCATTTGAAAGAGAGAACAAATATCCTTCAGGAAATTTGTCCGGATTATTTTTAACCGCCTGATTTATTTCTTTAGTGGTTACTCCATAAAGCCGTGCAACATCACTGTCAAGAATAACTTTTTGCTCCCTCAGGGTGATTATTTTCCTTTCAACTTTTTCAAAAAGAATGGTGTTGGAGTTTGCCATTTTTCAAAAATACTGTGACGGTTCGCTTTATGCATCCGGTATAGTAGGTATATTATTTTGGCATGAAATTAATCAATAGGATCGATGGTTCATTTTCAAATCCGGGCCATTAATTTACAGGTCGCTCCTACGCAGCTGAAAAACTAAACGATAATCTCGTTCTACAAACAGGCCGCTCCGCTGGAGCTGGGCATAAAATATCCAATCAATTATTCTGAGCTCCGTAGGAGCGGCCTGTTTGTAGAAAACATTGATTCAGTTATTATGAGCTCCATAGGAGTGGCCTGTTCATTCGATCCGGTTAAATAGATATTTTAAATCATATTCAATTCAAAATTCCTGAAGCATACCCGGATATTCTTCCCGAAATTTTGAAATGCGGGATGCTAAATTACAGGTCGCTCCGACGGAGCTAAAAAAAGGGATATGCGATTCTGTTCGCGGAATATTTACTTCACCAACTCCCCGTTCAGCCGCATCAATTCCGTTTCAGAAACTTTGGCGGCGTACCGGGTCTGCACCAATCTCAATTCTGCATTCTGAAAACTGAGCTGGGCATTTTTCAGCTCGAGCGCATTGGATAAGCCGGAGCGGAATCGCTCGAAAGCCACGTTCAGGTTTTCCTTTGCAAGCAGGATGTTTTCCTCTTCGAGAACAAGGATGCTGACATTGTTAGAAAAATCACGCAGTGCCTTTTCGAGCGCTGCAGAAACCTGCAGTTGCTTATCCTTAATTCTGAAATCTGAACTTTCGTATACCAGTTTGGCATTCTTCACCTGCCTGTTGACGCTGAAACCATTAAATAAATTCCAGCTTAAAGAAAGACCGTAATTAAATCCGGTGCTTTGATTCAGCAACAAAAAACCTGCTTCGCTTTTTGTCTTGGCGTAATTATAGCCCCCCGAAAAACCAATCGCGGGTAACCGCAGTGATTTCATTTCCTTCAATTCCAGAAATGAGATTTTCTGATCCCGTTGCGCGGAGAGAATTGAAAAATTATTCTGTTGCACTGAATTACGCAATGTTTCTTGAGAAGGGTGATAGCTGATAACAATGGAATCACTTGTGGAAAAATCCGTTCCCGGTTTCCGTGAGAGCAAATAATTAAGTTTGTCTTTGTTCTCCTCAAGTATTGCCAGTTGTTTCATGCGGTTGGAAAACTGTTCATTCAGATCCACTTTTGCCTGCAGAAAATCCAATCTGGATCCTGAACCCACGTCGAGACGCGTTTGTGCAATCGCTACACGCTCGCTGTCAATACTGATGATGATGTTAGTTGCTTCAATCAGATTTTGCTGCTGAACCACATTAAAATAAGAAGCAATTACCTGCTGAACCGTATTTTCAATTTCTATCTTATATAAGAGCTCTCCCCGCGCCGCAATTTCTTCGAACTTGCTTTTGGCAATAAACATTTTCAAACCATCAAAAAGTGTCCAGTTCAACGTCGCGCCGGCACCTGTTGCAGTCGATCCAACATTACTTCTGTCAACCACTCCTCCGTCAATATAATTTTGCTTCAGGTTATTTTCTGTATGGGTGATCTGCCCACCAACTACAACAGATGGAAGCATTCCTGCATGACCAATAGTATTGTCGTTATTGTTTATTGCAGCATCATTCTTTGCAACAAGTATTGAGTAATTGTTTTTCAAAGCAGTTGTGATGGCATCCTGCAATGAAAGTTTTTCCTGTGCAAAACACTGTGTTGAAATAAAAAAAATAAACCACAGAGGCACACGGAGAAAACACAGAGGGTAAAAGGCAAGTATGTCCTTATGAATCGTTTTGCATCTAATACACTTCTCTGCCTTAATAATTACCATCACTATATTATTGAGCAATATTTTTCTTTTCACGTGATAAATATGAATAAACGGCTGGTATCACATAAAGAGTCAATATCAAAGAAAACAACAAACCTCCTATCACAACGATTCCCATTGAAATGCGGCTCTTTGATCCTGCACCCAATGCCAATGCAATCGGTAAAGCACCAAGCATGGTGGCAATGCTTGTCATCAATATCGGACGTAAGCGCATAACAGCAGCTTCATGAATGGCGTCCAGTTTATTTTTTCCCTGCTCCTTTAACTGGTTGGCAAATTCCACCATCATGATTCCGTTTTTCGTCACCAATCCGATGAGCATGATCATTCCGATCTGCGAAAAAATATTCAGTGTCTGGTTGAAATACCAAAGAGAGAACAATGCTCCCGACAATGCCAACGGAACTGTGAACATGATGATTACCGGGTCAACAAAACTTTCAAACTGGGCTGCAAGCACAAGATAGATCAGGATGAGCGCCAGAATAAACGCAAATAAAATATTGGAAGAGCTCTCAGCATAATCGCGCGACGAACCGGTAAGTGCAGTTGAGAATGAATCATCGAGCATTTTTTTTGAGATCTTTTCCATCTCTGCAATGCCGTCACCAATGGTTCTTCCGGGGGCAAGGCCTGCGGAAACTGTGGCACTCATGTATCGGTTATAATGATACAACTGGGGAGGACTGCTTACTTCTTCCACCTTCACCAGGTTGTCAAGTTGCACCAGATCTCCTGATTTGTTACGGACGTAAATTGATTTGAGATCAAGCGTCTCGTCACGGTTTGCACGGTCGAACTGGCCAATTACCTGGTACTGTTTTCCATTCATCGGGAAATATCCAAAACGCTGACCGCTGAGAGACAATTGAAGCGTTTGCGCTATATCCATTACAGAAACTCCCAAAGCCCTGGCCCTGTCCCGGTCGATTGTAACCTGAAGTTCCGGACGGTTGAATTTCAGGTTAACATCTGACCCCTGAAAAACAGAGTCCTTATTTACCTCCTGCATAAATTTCGGCAGCACGTCTTTCAGCTTTTCAAAGTTCGGAGCCTGGATAACAAACTGAACCGGCAATGTTCCGCGCGGACCTCCGCCGGCTGATATGGATTGTTCCTGTATAAAAAATGTCCGGGCTTCCGGAAACTTCCGAACGGCAGCTGAAACATTGTCAACAATTTGCTGCTGTGTCCTGTTCCGTTGATCAGGATCAGTAAGCATCACCCGACCGAATCCGGTATTCACAGCGCCGGAACCAACGAAGCCTGGGGCCGTGAGGGTTAACACAATTCTTTTTTCCGGGATAGAATCGCTGAGCATCGAACCAAGTTTGTCCATGTAATGATCCATCGATTCAAAGGATGTTCCTTCCGGTGCTGTTGAGATGATTCGGAACCAGTTGCGGTCTTCCAGCGGAGAGAGTTCACTTTGTAATAATGAGCCGATCCAGAAAATCATAACTATTGATGCAACCAGAATTCCCCAGCCCAGCCATCTTTGCTTCATAAAATTTCCGAGGGAATTTCTGTAACCACTCATGAGCCGCTCAAAGAACGGTTCTGTCATTTCATAAAACCTGCTGTGCTTTCTGTTGTTTCGAAGCAATCGCGCATTAAGCATCGGCGTTAACGTGAGTGAAACAAAAGCTGATATTAAAACCGCTCCTGCGAGAACGACTCCGAACTCACGAAACAATCTCCCTACAAATCCCTCAAGGAATATGACAGGAATGAATACAGCAGCGAGTGTGATTGATGTTGATACAACTACAAAAAATATCTCCTTCGTACCTTCATGCGCAGCCTGAACCGGATTCATTCCTTTCTCTACCTTCCTGAAAATATTTTCTGTGACCACAATGCCGTCGTCAACTACAAGTCCGGTTGCAAGTACAATGGCCAGCAATGTGAGTACATTGATCGAAAATCCGAAAAGATACATGATGAAAAAAGCGCCGATGAGTGATACAGGAATGTCAATGAGCGGACGAAATGCAATGATCCAGTCACGGAAGAAAAGATAAATGATCAGGATCACAAGGATGATGGCAATCAGCAATGTTTCCTTTACCTCGCTGATGGATCGTCTTACAAACTTCGTATTATCAAGTGCCGTTCCCAGTTTGAAATCCTTTGGCAGCTCTTTTTCTATCTGCTCTACGCGCTTGTGAAACTCATCTGCAATGTCAAGGTAATTGGCCCCGGGCTGGGGTACGACGCCACAACCAATCATGGGGACACCATTATTTTTCAGGTTCGTCGCTTCAACTTCAGGACCAAGAACTGCATAACCCACATCGCGCAAACGAACCGTTTTGTCTCCTGAATTTGACAATATCAGGTTATTGAAATCGTCTTCCTTCGATAATCTTCCTGCAGTTTTAACGATTAACTCAGTAGTATTGCCCTCAATCTTTCCTGTGGGCAACTCTACACTTTCACGATCAAGGGCAATCTTGATATCCAGCGGTGTCAACCGGTAGGCAGCCATCTTTGCCGGATCAAGCCATAATCGCATGGCATATTTTTTTTGCCCCCAGATCTGAATAGTACTTACACCTGGAATTGTCTGCAATCGTTCCGTTATTACATTTTCTGCATAATCACTCACCTCAAGCTGACTTCTCGTATCACTTTGAAGTGTGAGCGATAAAATGGCATCTGAATTGGCGTCACTCTTGGTCACAATGGGTAAACCATCAATATCCTGCGGGAGAAGCCGAACCGCTTGAGATACTTTGTCGCGCACATCATTGGCGGCAGCTTCAAGATCAGCATCAAGATTAAATTCGACTGTTATAGAACTTGAACCCAGGTTACTGGCAGATGAGATCGTCCGTACTCCGGCAATGCCATTGATTGCCTTTTCCAACGGCTCTGTAATTTGTGATTCAACTACATCTGCATTTGCGCCGGTATAATTGGTGCGCACTGTAATCACAGGAGGATCAATGGAAGGAAATTCGCGGACGCCAAGAAAAGTGTAACCGATACCACCAAACAAGATAATGACCAACGACATTACAATCGCCAGTACAGGCCGGTTTATGCTGATGGAAGATAAATTCATATCACAATGTGCGATGCTTTTTCGATGGCTATCAGCTGCCAAAGACTTGCCAACAGAGGGGTAGGATTGAATCGTGAATTACACATTGTACTACTTAACAGAAGTCAGATTAACAGCAACGCCCGGTTTCAGCGACATCATGCCCGTGGTAATTACAGTATCATTCTCTGCAAGCCCGCTCGTAATTTGTATCGTTGAATCATTGCGCAATCCGGTTTCGACTTTAACCGGTACTGCTTTGCCGTCCTTATAAAGATACACCTGCTTTCCTTTCAAAATCGGAATGATAGCTTCTGTTGGTATCATCAACACGTTATTTTGTTCACCCAGATGTAATGTAATACTTGCAAAGGCGCCCGGATGCAGTGTTGAATTTACATTCGGACATAAGGCGCGAATGTGAATCGAGCGGGTAGCTTCATCTACTTTTGGTTCGATCGCATAAATTTTTCCCTTATTTATCCTTTCATCAGATCCCGTGATAAAAGAAACCTCATCACCATTTTTAACAAAAGCAGCATATTTTTCAGGGATAGAAAAATCAACCTTCATCGGGTCTGTTTGCTGGAGCGTAGCAATGCGCGTTTGCGGCGATACGAAACTGCCTTCACTCACGGTCTTCAGTCCGATGATACCACTAAATGGAGCCCTGATTTCCGTCTTGGCGATCTGGGCCATCAATACATCGCGTTCTGCGTTTAACACATCAGCTGCATTCTTCAAAACGTCAAACTCCTCCTGGCTGATTCCCTTCATACCAAGCAGTTTGTCATTGCGTTTGATGCGGTCATCAGCAAGTTTCTTCTCTAGCTCTGTCTTATGAAGCTGTGCCTGTAAGTCGGCGTCATTAATTTTGATCAGCAACTCGCCCTTGTTCACCCTTTGGCCTTCTTTAAACAAGATCTGCATGAGTTTTCCTGATACCTCGGGATGAAGCTCCACTTCTTCATTTGCCTGTAAACTTCCTGTTGCAAAAATTTCCTGATTAAGTCCGGAAGACCTCACAATACAAGCCGTTACGGGTAACAGCGGTGCATTGCCTCCCTGCTTTGGTGCATTCAGCTGCGGAGAAGGAATGAAAAAAAACTTTATCAGAAGAAGAGCGGCAATAATGACAACAATAACAAGAATTGTTCTGAAACCTTTCATGGGATGAATTAAGAAACGCGGTAAAGTTATGATTTGAATCCGCAATTCTGAACTCTTCCTTTGAAGAGACTGAAGGAAAACGAAATTTAATTCTTCTTAGAAAAGATCCTGCTTATAAACGCTAAAAAACAATTTCCGCCTTTCAGATCTTTGTGAAGTGCAATTCTTCATCTGATGAACCGCCATCATCTTTCATTCTGACCTCTGTGCCGGTTTGAGAGGTAATGAGCCATCCCCTGCTCAGGTCACTAAGCGGTGCATTGCTGCCTATTGAAATATGAAATTCATTCACATTGCTGTCATCGAAACGCCAGGTTCCTGTTGTGGTAGCTGAAGAATGAATGGCAGGCATCGTTCCGTTACTGCTGAATGTAAATGTGTAGCCATTGAAATTTGCTGTATGGTCATTCCTGCCTTCATGAAAATAGCTTATCCGCTAGGTACCGGTTGTAATTGTACCGGCAATGGATGAATTATTGGTGCCGGCCGGACTGTTATCTTCTTTTTTGCATGAAGAAGCGGCGATAATCAGAACTGCAATTGCGATGAGATGAATTTTATTTTTCATAATATTTTGATTTAGAAATTCCTATTAATTAGGAAACCGGGCGCAAAATAGATCCAGGTGTTGCCGAATGAAATAAAGAATAGCTGAACGGGAGGAATGGGGGGATAGACCGGAAAAAAGGTGGCTAAACAGGAGGCAAAAGGCGGAGTCGCATTGCTATGCCAACGGCAGTAATGTTATTGATACAATGACATTTGTTAAACCGGCTTGAAACAAGAAACCAGTGCTTCACTGGATTTACTAACCCGATTCAATTATTCCTTCCACCTTTCCAGGATTTAGTAACAGCGGCAGAAAAAATCATGTCCAGTCCGGGAAACCTTCTATCATAAAATGGCTTACCAAGAAATAAAGAGTCATCCGGAAACTCCATGATGTCGTTTCCATATTCTCCATTGAAAGCTTTCAACACTTCATCGCCGTTGATCACCATTGCAAAAGTGGGGAACCCAACTACACCTTTGTAATTGATGGTATCGAGCACTATTCCTTGAGCCAGAAAAATGGCAATGTCTGTGGAACGTGAGTTGATGCTGTCGCGGGCAAAACAAACTGCCCCCCATTCATGCGGATGCACCACGGGCTCATCTTTTATTGTCGCATCCCGCCAGGCATAATTAGCAGCGGTGTTGTTGCTGATGCCAAACTGTACAATTTTTCCTCCCGGGTAGCTTCGGGTAGGACCAACGCGGTAGATCACAGTGTTGTGATACCAATTGCTTTTTACCAGCAGGAAAAACCTGTCGCATGCTAGTGGTGACCAGCTCCGGTGAGCCATGACGGAAAAATTTCCTTTCGTTGTTTTGAGCTCAACAATGAAACTGTCAGGAGAAATCGACAGAAGATCGAGCTGTGTTGGCAAGGGCTGTGAGAACAGGCTTTGAGCAAGTAAAATGCAGAAAAGTAAAAGGATATGGCGCTGCATCGTTTTATTTCATTTGTAATCCAACCCGGTCATTAGCGTTAAGTTTTCCAATAAATGAATGCGCCTTTTACGCGAAACTTCTAAGAACACCCACAGTTACTTTTGATCTTCTCCTCCACCACCTCCGAAACCGCCACCCTCACCTTGTTTGAGATCGTCATTTTTGATCTTCTTCTTCCGCTTGGAACCAAAATCCATTTGCCCGAAGCGATAATCAAAATTGATGCGTATGCCCGGAAAGAATATCTTATTGTCTGTCTCAGAGGAGAAATCCGGTCCCTGGTATTTGCTCTTGAAGTGTATATAAGGTGTTGCGAAATTATCAAGCCCAAATCCAATGCCGCCTTTCTTGTTTTTAAACTCGCGGCGCCCGCTCACTGTGTAATAAAAAAATGAAGTCTGGTACCCCTGAACAGAATAACTCGGGCCATTAAAAGTTCCAAATGCCTGAAGCTTATAGCGGTCATTGATCTTAAGTGTGCTGAAGACATTAATATTGTAATTAATGGCTGAATTTTTCGCGGGAAGTCCCTGACGATTGCTTTTTACTTCATAATAAAAAACATTTGTATTGATCGAAACAGATAAACTGCGGTGGCGAAGGTTGGCGCTGATGCTGCCTCCGTCGGAAGAACTTTCACCAATATTGTCATACGTAGTTTCATATACAGAACCGTTAAGAACACTGTACTGTTCAATGGAATTATTTGTAAAGCGATGAAAGGCCACGAGGTTGAATGAACCGAAATCTTTGAAAAAAGAATATCCCAATTCAAGCGCATGACTGGCCTCAGCATCAAGCGCCGGGTTACCATAAGAAACATTGTATGGGTCACTGGTATTCCTGTACGGGTTCAGCAAATCCATGTACGGCCGTTGAATGCGTTGTGTATAGCTCAGTTTGATCTGGTATTTTCCCTGTTCCATAAATGAGAACGTGGCATTCGGTATCACGTTGTTGTAGCTGCCGGTAAATTCAGTACTGTCAGAATCCTGATCGCCCTTTAATTCCGTTTGTTCAAACCGCACACCCATTTTGAAGCCGAATTTTTTCAGGCTAAAGGAACCCACGGTATAAGCTGCATAAACGTTCTGGTCATAGTTGAATGCAGATGAAAGATTGGTTTCCGGAAATCCTGATGACGGAAATGAAAGTGATGTTTTGGAATCGCTTGTCACATTTCTAACCAGGGCCTTCGCGCCGGCTTCCAGTGTGAATTTTTTAGAAAAGGGATTCGTAAAATCTGTCTGAAGCGTTGTTTCCCTGTTCACGTTTTCATTCTTGCCTGATTCAAAAGAACTGGTTACCGGGGCAAAGTAGTTCCGCTCGACGTCATAATCAGTTATAGAAGTGTTATTGGAATGTTGCAGGGACACTGTCCAGTCTTTGTCAAGGTTGTCAAATACACGCTTGTACTCAAGCAGGGCGTCGTATCCCAGTGCATTATTATTCAGTTTGCTGGAAGCATCAAACTGATTTTCACCATTGATGAAATTAGAGTTATCTGATTTTATCGGCTGGTAAAAACTATAATATTCAAGGGCCGTGCTGAGCGTATTCTTACTGGTTACGTCAATGTCAGTAGTCCATTTGATGAAAGGTCCCATTCCTATCATACTGTTCTTGCCTTCCTGTTTCAGTGTAAGGGCATTGGCAGTATCTGTGCTGATCCGCGTAGTGGTGATGTCGCCCTTTCCGTGGTAGCCGGAGCCACCAACACTAAGTCCGGTTCCAAAACGACCACTTCTATAATTGATATCTCCATAGAGGTTGCTGGAGCGTGTACCGGCGCCAATGTTGACCGATCCGTTCGTTCCCGCCATATTTTTCCGCTTCGTAATAATGTTGATAATACCTCCTGTTCCTTCAGCGTCGTATTTTGCAGAAGGACTTGTGATGACTTCCACTCTTTCGATTTCATCAGCAGGAATTAACTTCATTGCAATATCAATAGACCCTGCCAATATGGATGATGGCTTGTTGTTTATCAAAATCTTTACATTTTGTGTGCCCTGAAGCATAACCTTTCCATCAAGATCAACGGTAACCATCGGGACCTTGCGCAGCACATCACTGGCATTGCCGCCTTTTGATGTGAGGTCCTTGCTGGCATTGTAAACAAGCTTGTCGATTTTCGTTTCGATCAGGGATTTTTCTCCTTCTACAGTCGCCTCCTTCAGCACTTTGTTTTTCGGAGACAATAAAACTGTTCCGACACCCACTGATGATTTTTTTTCTGTCACCTCCAGCGAATCGATCGACTGCGTTTCAAATCCGAGAAAGGATACTTCTATTCTGTACATCCCCGGTTTCAGATCTTTAAATTTGAAAGATCCCTGCTCACCAGTTACTGTGCCATCCATCGGCATTTCAACTCCTGAATGATAAAGTCCAATATTTGCAAATTCAATAGGCTGCCGGGAATCGTTCTCAATGACCTTCCCGGTTATTTTTCCATCCCAGATGCGGGTGGTTCCGGGCGTTGTCCTGCTCACGCCGAGTTCCTGGGCCATTGAGGTGGAAATGAAAAAAAGATGGATAATGATAAATAGTGGAAGTGATTTCATGGGGAGCATATTCTACCAATCTAGTTTTCGCATGCTGCGGAGGCGCATCGCAGAATTAGAAAGGCTGGCGAAAATACAAAACTTAAGTAAAGATAAAAACCAATAGATGCTACCAGTTTAACAGGCTTTATATACATTTCAATGAGGTCATCATGACGAATCCTGCATTTTTTATTCGCAGTTATTCACCAGAGAGGGTCACCTAAAGGTACAATTAACGTGCTCCCATATTGTGCCGGCGTCATAATCAATCAAGCAAACAATTCTTCCATATACTGGCAATTATCATTTTTATATTCAGCAAGGTAGAAGTGTGCATTATGCAATTCATACACTTAATTGTATAACTTTTCTTATCAGATGGCCTTTACTTTTGTGGTATAAATACCGGGGAAAAGAACCCTGGATTCATTCAATCAATAAATACAAATGAAAAATACTTTCCGTTTATCCATCATTTTATGCATGGCAATTTTTTTAGCGTTTAATTCCTCTAATGCACAGGATTCGAACCCAATTCGCTTGGGCATTAAAGCAGGCGTGAATTTCACTAATCTGTACACAAAGAATGCGAACAATACAAAAATGCTTACAGGTTTCAATGCAGGCATATTTGCAAAACTTCCTGTATCGAATTTCGTGGCCTTCCAGCCGGAATTGTATTATACAGCAAAGGGTGCAGAGATCACCTATGATAATTCATTCGCCACGGGCTCGGCAAGTTTCCACCTGAATTACCTGGAATTACCCTTGCTTATCGTTGGGAACATCACAAAATATTTTAACATTCATGCCGGACCATATGCTGCATTTTTACTCAGTGGAAAGGTAAAAAATGAATCCAATGTTGCTCTTTTTGACTTTGAAAAAAATCTTGACACCAAAGACTATAACAGTTTTGATGCAGGTTTTGCAATCGGTGCAGGGCTTGATTTTAAAGCGGTAAGTTTCGGCCTGCGGTACAATTACGGACTTACAAACGTGGGAAAAGAGAGGAGCTTTGCAGGCACTACTTATACTTATCCTGATGCTCACAATGGTGTGATTAATTTTTATGTCTCCTTCGCGCTCAACTAAGCTGAATATTTTTTCTAATTTAATATGAGTCACTGTTGCCAGGTCTTCGCGCTTTGGCTTGTGCGATCAGAGAGACCTGGCAGAGACAACTAAACTACAAATTATTTAACCAATCGGTTTTCAGTGAGGTGTGTTCGGCGATGGGATCGACCAACAATATTTTGGTCAGAAAAGTATGGCATTACTATTCATCCTTTGATTAAAATTGGACGTAAATCCGGTGTACAAAAATAAATCCTTCTGACTGAAAAGTATGTAAACGCAGTAGGGCAAAATCATAAGGATTTTTTTAGCTACAAGTTTAAGTCAACCATTTCTGTGGCGCATCAAATAAATTAGAATTTATATCAAGGGAGATCAAACCTGAAGTAGAATCCTTCGGATTCACTTCAGAACACTAAAGCAAAAAGCCCCATTTGGGGCTTTTTTGCTTTAGTGGTGTCCCCGGAGGTTATATAAATATGTTATATTTAAGACGTTTTATACGATTAGGTTCTAAAATCGTAAGTAGCAGGTTCTAAATCAAATAACTCTCCAATCCAAAAGTATCGAATTCATGTTTACATATAGCTTTGCTACATTGGCAGAAACTAATCTTGCTTTGACGGAATTGTTAGTAACTTTTTTTGGATATCTTATGTAGGCCGCACACCTTCACTAACCCTCATTTGAAATAATTTTAAAAAGATATGTGAGATTTACAACGCATCTATCAAGACAACATTAGCAACTAGCTTGAAATTTATTAAACCGTTTTTCGAAATTTTCAAATTAAAATCGAGACCTTTTCAAAATTATACAGTTCATCTTACGATTTCCACACCAACTCAAACAATCCACCATGAAAAAATTAATTTATTTAATTGCCACTTTTCTGTTCCTACTTTCTACGAAAAATACATATTCAATTTGCGATTGTACTAGTAACATTACAATTGCAATCATTAATGGCCCTCCTACGATCGTTAATACCTGCGAAGATTATACCTTAACCATTCGTGTTAACAACAACACCACTTCTACTTGTCAAGATGCCCAACTAGATATAGACTTTGATGTGCTAACTTATCAGAGTATTCAAACAATTCCTACAGGAATAGTAAATAATACGCATCGTACGTATGATCTCCCGGATATAAATCCTAGTTCATATATTGATTTTCAAGTTACAGTCCATTATGACTGTAGCTCTATTATTGAACCACAACAGCCTCTTCAAAGCTTAATAGAAGACGAAATTTGTCTTGCTTTCGGAGGTGTAACTTGCGCCACTCAGTGCATTTTTGTAAATTATAATTTGACTACTCCTTTTTTTATTTATCACGAACAAAATGTCACGGCATATCCATCAACTCCGCTCGAACGTGAATTTCAAGTGGAAAATACAGGTCAGAATTATTTTGATAATTATTTTTCTTTTGTTGACAATATGGATGTGAATTCATATCTTCATTTTCTGGGATGCTCATTAGAGATCATAAGTGGAACATCAACTACAGGAGTTGTAATTAACCCAACAGTAAATAATTTTACTCTTTCTTTTGACGTTGTATTTTCTGCTACTCAAATTCTTCCCGGTGATATCATCTTGATTACTGAAATTTTTGATGTTTATGGTTGCCCTGATGTAGCCGTTCCTACACACATTAATTATTCAGCAGGATGTTCCGCTGCCGAACTTTGTTCCCGATTAAGTAACAATTTTAATGACGTTGATCTTGACATTGGTGCAGGGTCGGCCACCCCTAATATACTGATGACGCGAATTATGCCAGCAGATTTAACACAAATCTATTGGGATAATAGTTGTACGAATAGTTTTCTTCAGTGGCAATTTATCTTTGAGAATACTGGAGTGGTAACTCTTCAGAATCCAACAATTGTTCTTAATCATCCAAACCCTTTAGAATTTCCTTTCTATACTTATATTATTGCCAATGATGCAGCTCACCCTATCACTATAACTGGTGCCGGATGGACACCAAACTATACCTTATTAAATACACAATTTGGTATATCTCATCCCAAGTGTCTTGATCTACCAGGATTTTTTAACAACGCTCTTCTTGAAGCTGAATTAGAGATAACCGGAGATTTCATACCTCAGCAAGTTTGCACACTTACGTTTTACACTTATCGCTGTTGTCCTAATGATGAAGATGATGAAAATACTGCAGCAAGTGAATTTGATATATTTAATACAGGAATATATTTTAACCATTGGCGAGTACATATGGATGGTACCACTCTATGTAGTCCTCAGCAAGTTAATTATTCTAGTGATAATGGTAACTCAGTCTATGGAGATGGTTACTTGAGTCGAAATATTGTGAGTAATCCAGACTTGATATTAGAGCAAGAATATGATTCACCTGTATCCTTTATGCTCGTACCAGATCCTGATGCTTCTCCATGCGGACCTTCACAGGAATTTGTGATAAAAAATACGCGTTTTGATACTTACGCAGTTCAAGGGCAAGCTGATCAGCAACTGTTTCAACAAACATCCACCTCAGTTCCATCTGGTGAGATAGTAGTCAGAATTCAATTTGATCCCGGATTGGACTTCGACCAAACTTTTGCACCTTTTATGATAAGCAATGATGGAACAATTACATGGAATTCTGCTGGAAACTTCACATATGTTAACCCTTATTGGGAAGGTCGATTTACGATTAATACTCAGTTTGCAAATTACACTGCGTTTTTGAATTTTATGAGTTTTTCAGAATTTCATTTTAAGCTCTTCCCGTGTTGTTCAGCTAATAACAATCCACACTTTAACGTTAAGTTTTACCTAAATCCATTACCCCCCCAAGTGGGCGCTCCGTGTGGCCCGTGCCTCATTCCCCAATATCGAACTGATGATGATGTACAAATTGTTTGTCCCGGATGTATAACACCCGGAATTGAAACAGATATAATGACATTGCAGCGTGATCCTGCTTCTTTTGGTTTGTATGATAGCGATAACGATGGCTTAGCAGATAATAGTCTTTTGAATATTTCTGGTACTGATGCTGCAACGCAACAAAATATGAGGTTAAATGGCTCGATTTCTGGAGACTTGTTAAATGCGAGAATGGTAGGTACATTTCATGATGGCGAACAAAATGGATTTCATAATCTTCGATACAACGTATGGCCTTTTGCACCTTTTCAAAATATATATTTTGAGCAGCAAATACCTCATGCAAATGATTTTAATTTAACGATAGTTCCAAATAGTGTACAATTACTAATATTCCCGGATGCATGCGCCGGTTGTACTCTCACATATACTTTGCTACCTACAGAATATGCATTTCAGGCCGCCGGTGACATCTTTTTCTTTAAGACAAATATTACAAATATTCAAAATGGTTCGACAACAAATGGTACATGTACCTCATGCGTTCCATATCTGTTTCAAATTGATGATAAATTTGAATTAAATGTCAAATACTTAGTATGTAATAATTTCTTAAAGCCCGGTACTTCTTTTAATAATTTGACGGCTGAGGATAATCGTTTTGATGCTGATCCATTTGGGGTAATGTATTTTAGCAATTCAAATTTCTCTCTAGCTACTCCAGCGCCTTACATGAATCATACAATTCAAACTGCGGAAGAAAATTACACAGATTTATGTGGCGGACCAACTGCAGTTGACAATTGTAACCTAGATATAACTAATCTTGATCCAAGTTTATTGTATTTCTGTGGTGGGTTTGGAAGTAAGCACCGATTCTATTCCGTAAGAGTATTTACGACAAGTTATAACAAAAATGCCGATGCCAATGAAAATAACACATATGGAATTATGTGTGACAAGAGTATAAACTTAAGAACTGTTATGGCAATTGGAGGCGCAGGAAAAAATATTTTCCCTTTTGAATTTCGTGCACCTCTTGACCCAGCACAAGTCCCATTGCCACAATTTTCCGCAAATATTCCAGTTGGATTCCAAGCAAGCGGCGCGCATTTAAGTACTTTGTTCCATACATTTTTGCCGGGCTGCTACAATTTTAACGACCAACTCGTAAGAAAACGAATTCAATACGCTGTTAGCTTAACGGCAGGAGTGCATCAATTTAGTCACCCCTCGTTCTCATTTGCAAGAGAAATCGCACCATTTGGTAATCTGGTTTCGGACGGTTGTTCTCATGATTGGGGTGTACTTGCTGATCCTGATTTATTTATTGGAGATGAATTTTTTCAAGAAGATTTTACGATTGAAATATATCCTGATTGCAATATTCAAGATTGTGAAGTGGTATATACGGCGGCAGAAACTCAAGCAATGCTTTACACATTCGATCCGTTGACTTGTGGGCCTATAGGACCCAATTGGGTTAACAACCAAAACACAAGTGCACCAGGAAACTTTACTATGCCTTATTTAGATCTGCTTGGTAACAATAATTGCCCAACAACTCCTTATTTAATAATGACAACGGGTTCAAGTATTAACGTATCTTCTCAAACGGTGGACTTTGAAATAGACTTAATAAATAATTCCACCCCGGCTAATTGTCTTGCCTCTCCGAATACTTGGATTCATGTTCCTAATAATTCGTTCTTATCCAATTTGAGAATAATTGTTGATCCAGTGCAAACTGGTTTCGGGTGCCCTTTAACTTTGGGAAGCACGATTCTCCCAAATGCAAATCAAATGTTTGAATTGGGGGCAATTGGCTGTGGATCATTTAATGCCCCAAGAAAGTGTGATTTAATTTTGCGCGCTGATTATAATAATTGCGAAGGACCTGGAGAGCACGATTTAGGTATAAGCTATGGCTGGAATTGTGGTCCAGTCCCTAATGTCGGTACTGGGGCAGCGTACTCCAGTACTCATTATCCAGCAACACCAAATGGAGCATGTTATCATGCTCCTGAAGTTTTAGAAGTTGATGAAGCCGCTGTTAGTTTTGATGTATATGATGATCCGCAATTTGCCCAACCTTCTGAATTTGGCTATTGTCAAAGTAGCGAATTTGAAGCCTGCGCAATTTCCTATTATGGTGGAGTATTTGATATAAATGCTATAATTCAATTACCGCCGAATATGGTATTGGATTTATCACATGATGTCTTATTTTGTGATGGTAATAATAATTGTTCAGTCATTACTAGTTTGGTTACGGGAGCTCCACCAACCTATCAAATTGACCTCCAAAGTTTAAATCCAAACATGGATTATGTTAACGTTCCATCAACAGAATTATTAGCATTTAACCGTCACTTTTGTATCAAATATTGGGCACAAACAGAATGCGGATATCTTCCCAGTGATGGAATGCCTGTCGTCTCATTTGGAGCGACAAAATTTTGTTCCGATATTATTACGCCTGCCAATGGCCCACAAATTACAATAACCCCAACTTGGAGCTACAGCCAAGTTTTAGGAAATTCTTGTAACCCATTATGTATTGCCACTGAAATTGTTTCCAATACAAATGCAACAGTTGTATGTAGCGAAGATATTACGTTAACTGCTAACGTATTTGGTGGTGATGGTAGCGAAACATTTTTGTGGAGCCCCAATGGCGAAATAACTCAAAGCATTACTTTCACTCCTATTGCTGGCCAAACCGTGTATTATTTTACTGTAACTGTGACATCTGGTACAGCAATTGCAACAGATGACATTACACTTACGCTTTCTGTAATAAATTCGTCTGGCGCAGAATGTTGCATTCCTGCTGGATTTATTCCTCAGCCAATTGGCAATGATTATGATTTCTCCAATAATACGGCAGGTGGAGTTTTTGGACTATATGGTCTCTCAAGCCCAATAACAACAGGAAATATAATTTTGATTAACGGTATTTTTACCGTAGACAGGGACCTCACATTCCAATCTTGTACTGATATTAAAATGGGACCTAATGCACAAATTATTGTTCTCCCTGGGTATACTTTAGAGATCATAGACGGCACCATCATAACTGCATGTGAAGATATGTGGGAAGCAGTCAAAGTAGGAACTGGAGGGACTTTGCATGTTTTCGATTCATTCATAAATGATGGAATAAATAGTATTGATGCAACAGGTACACCAGATGTTATTATTCATGGAAATCACTTTAATCGAAACTTGAAGGCAATTTATTTGCATGATGGTGATTTCGTCAATACCCACATTTACTCAAATGGTTTTGATTGCACCAGCCTTCTTAATAATCCTTATTCCACACTTTATACTAAGGAACAAATTCTAATTAGTGATGCGGTTAATGTTAGTATTGGAGATGCAAATTTTGGTCCTAATGAAATTAACAATGGAACATTTGGTGTGAGAGCTTTCAAATCAAATGTATCTATAGATAATTGCAACTTCGATTGGGATGTAAACACCGGAACAAGATCTGCAATTAATGCCAATGGGGCAGGTGTATGCATTGCCTGCCATTATACTTTGAACGTAGGCATTAATGCTCCATGCAATATACGCACCTATAGAACTGGTATTGATGTGCGGGAACGGTACAACTGCTACATTAGCGGCAACAGTTTTGAAGATAACCGGTCCGCAGTTTCCATTACAACCTGCCATCAGAGAAGTATTTCAATTAACCAAAACACTTTTGATAGATTTAATCATGGCATTAGTATCGTTGACGTGGTTTGGGCTGGCGTTACGATCAACGACAATATTTTTAATCATGCGGGAATGCATTATGATCCACAGACCTTCGGACGTAAAGCTATTGAAGTTCAAAATAGTATTCTAGCTCTCGTCACTTTAACTATACAGAACAATGAAGCTTGGTATGTTCAAACTGGTATTCATTTACGCAACGTTAACTCTGGCTTGGTAGATGCAAGCAACAAGATTCATTATCAAATAGCACCTACAGACATTCCCGCTATTGGCGTACTGCGTGGAATCTGGCTTGAAAACTGTCACAAGGTTCAGGTGCTCAATAATGAAGTAGATTGGAATTCTATACCAACAATAAATGAGCGCGATTTTGTACAAGGTATTGCCATAACAAGTAGTATAAAGTGTACCGTGAAGGAAAACAAAATGACCCAGGGAGGTTCTGGTATTAATTTTTTGGGAGACTGTAGTACAACAAACCTTTATTGCAATACAATGGAGAGTTGCTATCACGGGATTTATCTTCAGGATCTGACTACAGTTCTTACTGACCAAGGGACTTCAACAGAAAGTTGGAATAACCAATGGGTATCAAATATTGGACCTACTAAAGTCGAAGGTAATGGTGTGTTTAATCAATTTAGGTGGTATTACTTTGTACCCGATGGTCCTTTTTTTGACCCACAACCATGCAATACAAATTTTGTTTTAGCAACACAAGCTTCTGGTCATAATTTATGTACTGCGCCTAATTCTCCTATGGATGATGAAAGGCGAGAATCTGCATTCGGTGAGATTGTAGGTGATTCTACAGTAAATGATCCAGACTCACTTAATTTTAAATATGCTGGGAATGAAACATTTTACAAGACAGCAAAAGATGATGAGACTCTACTTGATCTAAATGTACCAACCGATCCAATTTATCAGGAAAAGTTTGAAGAATTACAGCTAAGTAATATTGGAAAATTCGAGGAAGCAAAAGACTCTTTGCTTAATGGCAATTCTACGGCTGCAATAATGAAATTAGCTACAATTATTGATGAGAATTTGATGGAAGAAAATAAAAAGTATGTTGCTTCGGTAATCGCTTCTGAATATAATGTCGAGCTAGACGCTGATTCGGATACAGTCAATGTTCTAAATAGTATTGCATTTATGCACCCTTTTTATGGTGGTGAGGCTGTATTTTGGGCACGAGCAATTTTACATATTGATGTAGACGACATAATGCCTGCCCTAAGGAGAGGGCAATTTGAACCATACGATAATATCACAGAAGTGAATGAGTTAAAAGGAACTCTGCATCCAAATCCAGCGAGTAACGAAGTTACTTTCACCCATGGATATTCGGATAATGCAGAGGTAAAGATTAAAATCTATGACGTCTATGGGAAACAGATTGCCTTATACAAATTAGAAAGTAAAAATATTACCTTCAATATTACCGGGTATCATCAGGCAATCTATTATATCCACGTTTATATAAACGATCTGGAAAAGGAAACCCACAAGCTAACTATTATCAAATAATTAATTCAATAAAAGAGTGCTGCGCCGCAGCACTCTTTTATTTTCATATGGCGAGAATAATATTTTTAATATTTATATTCATTAACTCTCAGCTACTTGCTCAAGATCAGAATTCTGTTTGGATTTTTGGTGATAGTGCTGGAATAGATTTTTCTATTTTAAGCAATCCTGTTCCGATAACTAGCGCAATGGATGGACGAGGAAGCTGTTCGGCAGTTTCTGACAGTACAGGTAATCTATTGTTTTACTGTTTCAATAAAACAGGTATTAATGATTCTACAACTTTTGTTTATAATTATTTGAATGATACAATTGTTAACGGAAATGATCTATATGGCCAAGGGGCATTCAATCAGATTGTAATTATTCCCAAACCGGATGATTTTAATAATTATTATATTTTTTACAATGGAATTTTTGATACACAAGGATTTTATTACGCTCTGGTTAATATGAATTTGAATGGAGGGCAAGGAGAAGTAACTCAAAAAAATACACCATTAATACCGAATACGCGAATGGCCGACTGTGTAAAAGCAATTAAGCACGGTAATGGAAGAGATTGGTGGGTAGTTGTCAAACTTTCGAGCACTAACCTCACGCAAATTAATCGCTTTTTTGTTTATTTAGTTTCCCCTTCAGGTATTGCAAGTCCTATTGTTCAAGATTTTGGAGGAGCAACAGATGGTGATTTCCAGAGATTGGTTTTTAACTCAGACGGGAGTTCCGTAATGCTTGTTAATACTGGCGGATTAATGTGCCAATTTAAATTTGATAGGTGCACTGGTATTTTATCTAATCCAAATATAATTTTTCCTGAGCAGTCAGCTAATTTTAATCGTTTATTTTGGGAAGGCGCATATTCACCAAACGACAGTATTTTTTACGTTTCAACAACCTGGTACTCTGGCTTGGACGATACCTCAAGACTTTTGCAATATGAACTGTTTGCCGCTGATATCCCAGCAAGTTGTGATACATTGCTTGTAACAAAAAACCCAGTCATTGCTGGCGCCCCACGGTTAGCACCTGATAACAAAATTTATTATTCTTCATTATATCAATGGGGTTTTCCCGGCTACCCTTATCCTGATAGCGTATATAATCAGTATAATATGAATTTGGGAGTTGTAAATTCCCCGAACGATACTGGATCAGCTTGTGATTTTCAACCTTTCAGTTTCCATCTTGGAGGTAAACGTACTTACTCAGGCTTGCCAAATAATCCAAATTACTTACTTGGACCCCTTGCTGGATCCGCGTGTGATACACTTTATACCAAAGTAAACGAAATTAAGACGCAAGAAATATTTGACATTTTTCCTAATCCCTTTACCTCAAAAATTGTATTGCGGATTAATGAAGATAGAAATGAAGTGTTTTATCTTAAAATTGTTGACACATTTGGTAAGATCATTTTTGAAATTAAGAGTTTTAAAAAGAATCTTGAACTCGATATGAGTTTTTTACCAAATGGAGTTTATTTGGTTCAGCTTAATTCAGAAAACATAGTGACATCGAAAAAAATTATTAAGATTTGAAAACACAATTGCTACTTATTCGAGCTAAACCAATAAGATTACCACCCCGTTGAAATAGCCTTACTTTTTGACATTTTTACTTGGACTTATTTTGTTGAGGAACGATAAAATTTTATCTTTACTCACCGTAATATTTATTAAAATTGCCTGTTTCAAACTTGGAGATTATTTGTTAAAATTAATCTGAATTGTGGAACCAGTATTGGTTATCGCCATCCCGGAAAACTTGTTAGTTAACAAGGGATAGGAATACAATACTTGAGTCGAAGTTGAGGTATAAAAGGAATCAGTAGATCCTGATAAACTAACTACCATAGCTTGGCCCTTTTGGTCAACCGCTTTAAATTCTTCGAAAGTCGATGCTGTTTTTTCCAAATTTTCCCAGAAAAAGTTCGAACTAGAGAACCCTAGGTATACCGTAAGCATCCGACCAAGTACAGGTGATCATACGTAAAAGTAATGATTATTTTTTG
>CAYHHK010000007.1:48645-56939 GCA_964356415.1 uncultured Flavobacteriales bacterium | reverse complement strand
AAACATTTATCTTTCATACTTCGAAAGATAATTCAGGACACACCTACGCCCAGCGGGGATTCATTTTCATACGGGTTTGCAAAGAAATAAAACCAATTGATGATCCTGACAATCCCAATGTAAATTCTGCTGATTTCCTGATATTTATTGCCATGAATCTATTCATTAATTGATTTGAACAAATGATAAAGACTCATAACTCTTGTTTATTTTTACACCATGACCAATCCCAACCTTGATCCCACAGTCAATGATATTTCCGCAGTAGAAAAAGAACTGGAAAAGGTATTGCGCCCCCAGGGTTTTGAAGACTTCACTGGTCAGCAACAGGTTATCGAAAACCTGAAAGTATTTGTAAGTGCTGCCCGCCAGAGGGATGAAGCACTGGACCATGTACTACTGCATGGCCCTCCCGGATTGGGGAAAACAACACTCGCTTACATTCTGACGAATGAACTTGGAGTCAGCATAAAAACCACAAGCGGACCTGTGCTTGATAAGCCGGGAGATCTTGCAGGTTTACTCACCAACCTGGAACCCAATGACGTATTATTTATTGATGAGATACACCGCCTCAGTCCTGTAGTCGAAGAGTATTTGTATTCAGCCATGGAAGACTTCAAGATTGACATAATGATTGAAAGCGGGCCAAATGCACGTTCTGTTCAGATCAAGCTCAATCCTTTCACACTCATCGGCGCTACTACACGATCGGGTTTGCTTACCTCTCCCTTGCGCGCCCGGTTTGGAATTACTTCCAGACTTGAATATTATGATTCAGCATTGTTGAAGAAGATAGTAAAGCGTTCGGCTGAAATACTTCGTATTGAAATTGAAGAAGATGCTGCTTTTGAAATTGCAAGAAGAAGTCGTGGCACACCACGGATTGCAAATGCGCTGCTCAGGAGAGTCAGGGATTTCGCACAGGTGAAAGGAACCGGTAAAATCGACCTAGATATTTCCCTCCATTCATTGAAAGCCCTCAATGTAGATCAGCATGGGCTTGATGAAATGGATAACAGGATCTTGCTTTGTATCATTGAAAAGTTCAAAGGTGGCCCTGTTGGCATTACAACCATTGCCACTGCTGTAGGAGAAGAATCAGGAACCATTGAGGAGGTGTACGAACCTTTTCTAATACAGGAAGGATACCTGAAACGAACGCCGCGGGGAAGAGAGGCAACAGAATTAGCATATACTCATTTGGGAAGAAAAGGACGGACCAATGAGGGCAGTTTGTTTTAAAAATTCGTTTCGCTAATTAATTCGTTTGCAACATATTCCACATCGGAATAATTCAATTTTATTATCTTGCACTGAATAAAATACTCAGGCTCATGATCTCAACTTTACGAATTGTTACCATCTGTATCGCATTTCAGTTTTCTTTTTCAGCCTTTGCTCAGCCACTGAACGGGAACTACACCATCAATTCAGCACAGGCAACCGGCGGCACTAATTACCAAACCTTCACTGACTTTGCCGGTGATCTCACTGCAGATGGAGTCTCAGGGAACGTAGTGGCCACTGTTGTACCCGGCTCCGGACCATACATTGAACAAATAAACTTCATTAATATTCCCGGCTCCGGTCCGGCTGCAACGATTACAATTGAAGGCAGCGGGGAAACAATTACAGCGCTCACAACAACAACCGACAGGCACGTAGTCCGCCTTTCAGATATTCAGTATTTTACCGTCAACAACCTGCATATCGAACGCAATGCAGCTGCTACCAGCGGTTTTTACGGCATCCATATTTTCAGTACCGGCAATCATATCACCATTAGCAATTGCTCAGTTGACATGTCGGGCACGAACAGTACGCTGGTGGGAGCTTACATTGCTTCAGGATCATTAACCAGCATCCTGGACAGCGGTGATTTTCATTTTATAAATATCATCAATGACACTGCAACCGGAGGAGGTTATGGCGCTTCTGTTTTCGGAAAAGCTTCTGCGCTGGCAACTGACATTGTCATTTCCGGAAATACTTTTTATGATTTTCATTCCAACGGTGTGTACCTGCGGGAAACCAACGGGGCCGTGATCAGCAATAACCATTTTGACAAACGCACTTCTAATGTCACTTCATGCAATGCTATTCAGATTGCGCAGGCCGCAAACATCAACGCAAATATTTACAATAATTTCATCAAGGTGTCTCAGACAAGCAATGGAACGATGACTTTCAGGGGCATTTATCTTTTTAACGGAACAGGCCACAAAGTTTACAACAATGTGATATATGGTATTCGTCTTACCTCCGGTAACTTCACAGGAATAGAAGTACGCACAGGCGCTACTGCTCCTGAAATTTATTTCAATACGATATCCATAGACGATTTGTCATCAACCTCAGGCGACTTGTTTGGTATTTCAGAAGAGCTTTCCAACACCAATGCTGTATTACGGAATAACATCATCAGCATTACCCAGCAAACTTCAGGAACAAAAGCTGGACTTGTAATCGGGGCAATTGCCAACGTAACAAGTGCATTTAACAGCAACTACAACCTGGTGTATGTGCCAGGTGGTAATGCGGCTATGAAGGATGCAGGCACCCAGGTTTTTTATCCTGCTCTTGCAGACTGGCAGGCAGCAAGTACACAGGATGCAAATTCGGTTTATTTAGATCCTGTGTTTATTGGTCTTATCATTCCTATACCAACCAATAGTTTTGCAAATAATCTCGGAACTCCCATTGCATGGATCACCACAGATATACTTGGCGCCACACGTGCTGCAACCCCTGATATCGGCGCATATGAATTTCCATCAACAATCGGAATTGAACAGGTTGATGCAACTGAAATGTTAAGTGTTTATCCAAACCCTTTCACAACTGAGTTAAATGTTCAACTTTACTGCAATGAGCCAACAGAGATCATTTTGTACAACGCCATCTCAGGAAAACAAATGATTCATTCATTCACCGGTATTGCGACCATTGACACCCGGAAATTTCCTGCCGGTATCTATTTTTACGAAGTCGCGGTTGGAAATGAAATACGGGCGAAAGGAAAATTGATCCGGCAATAATCAAAAACGTTTCCTATTTCCATCTCCGGGTCTGCTCCTGCCTCCGGACCTGCCACTTGGTCTGCCACCGGTTCTCCCTCCTCCGCCATGCCTGCTGAATGACTGCGGTCTTTTCTTACCCGGCTCATACAAAGGTCCTGAACCAAGCTTTTCGGGTAGCGGAATTTTCGGAACTTCCTTTCCTATAAGTTGCTCAATGCGTGAAAATTTTTCCTGGTCGCGTTCATTGATGAAAGTAATGGCTGTACCTTTTGCATCAGCGCGGGCTGTACGTCCTATGCGGTGCACGTAATCTTCCGGATCGGGCGGTGCATCGTAGTTGATAACAAGATTGATCCCTTCAACGTCAATACCGCGTGAAAGCACATCTGTTCCGACAAGAATTCTCAGTCTGCGCCCTTTGAAATCGCGCATGATCTGTTCTCTTTCAATTTGTTCAATGTCTGAATGAAATGCCTTCACTGCAAACCCCTTTGATTTGAGATCGGCTCCAAGTTTTTTTACTTTTTCCTTTGTAGAAGCAAAAATCAGAATACTTTGGTATTCTTCATTTGAAAGAATATCCATCAGGAGTTTTTCCTTTTGGGCATCGTAGGCAAGATAGGCCTGCTGGGTGATTCCTTCGGCTGGTTTTGCAATAGAAAGGGTGATCTCTTTTGGTGCTTGTAAAATTTTGCGAGCCATGTCCCTGATCTTAGGAGGCATGGTTGCGGAAAACAGAACCGTCTGGCGCTTCTTAGGGAGGTAACTGATGATGCGCATGATATCATCATAAAAACCCATATCCAGCATACGGTCTGCTTCATCGAGTACGAGGTGTTCCAGGTGATTTAAATTCACTTCTTTCATTGTAAGCATGGAAATTAATCTTCCCGGTGTAGCTGTGATAATATCAGCCCCTGCGTGAATGGCTTTGTGCTGTTGTTCCCAGGCCATGCCGTCTCCTCCTCCATACACTGCGATGGAACTCACATTCACAAAATATCCAAACCCTTCAATCTGCTGGTCGATCTGTAATGCAAGTTCTCGTGTGGGTGCCAGAATGAGTGTATTGAAATGCCTGTGTTTCGCATGCAAAATATTATTGATAACCGGTAAAACATATGCTGCTGTTTTCCCTGTGCCGGTTTGCGCACAAGCAATAAGGTCGTGCTTTTGCATAATTACCGGTATTGCCTGCTGTTGGATCGGGGTTGGACTTTCGTAACCCATGGAACGTATGCCATCCATTAGCTGCTCGTCAAAATTGAAATCTTCGAATGTCAAAATAATTTGAGATTAAAATGAAAATATGTGGCGAAGGTAACAAGTCGTTTGAAACGCTTAACGAAATGCGTGGTGCGAATAGCGAAAGGCATCGTCCCGATAGCTATCGGGATTTCGAATCTACAAATGTTCAAATTTCCGTACGAGCATTGAGATTGGAACAATTTATTTGCAGCATTCGATAATTCGGAGATTCGAAGACTTATGCGCTTCGCACAACCCGGGATTACTGGACCAAAAAGACAAACGTCATCGTACCTTTTTGAATATCGGCAGCATCAGGACTTGCATTGAATCTGGCTTTCATCGCCGCCTCCTTGGCTTTTGAAAAAAGGTAGGCGCTGGTTGTTGTAGAGCCCCGTGCTCCCGGACGGGCTTCCGTCACATTTCCTGCTCTGTCCACAGTAATACTTACCACTACTTTTCCTGTTTCCTGAGAGCGGTCGTCAATACTTGGTTTAAGCAGCAACTTCCTTCCGCTGAGGTCAAATGACACCCCACTTCCTTTGCCCGGGCCATTTCCTTCGCCATCACCACCACCTGTACCTGTGCCTGTACCCGGTCCGCCACCTGTCCCACTCTTTCCTGTATATTTAGAGTTAGGATCACCTTGCTTGTCGCCCTGATCTCCGGTTCCAGAAGTGGATGTGCCCTGTGAGGTTGAGTTATTCTTCTTACCCTTATACAACGAGCCGGCATCAACTGTCTTCACGGGCTCTGCTTTTTTTGTCTCAGTCAATGGCTTCTTAATATCTTTCTTAATAACCTTCTTTTCGCTCGAATTCATCGCAACGGATTCCTCATCTTCCTGCGTCGTGATCTTCTCATCTGGCGCAGGTTGTGGAATAGCCCTAACCTGTTGTGGATCCGGCGTAACTGTTTCGCTCATTGGCTGAACGTCGCCGGTTGCAGCATCCAGGTATCCAATATTAACCAGTACACCACCGCCGCCTCCCGGCTCAGGAAACGGAGGAACAGGAGTTGTCATCACAAAAAAAAGCAACAGCAGGAAAAGCGCTGCATGGATAACAACTGAAATGATCAATGACCTGGACCGGATTTCTGCGTTCACTTATTTCTTTGTTGTGTTTCCTGAAGTAGATGTGGCCAGAACCATTTTTATTTTCAGGCGGTTTCCAATGTCCAGCAGGTCAACGAGATTTTGCACCTCTACGCTTTTATCAACTTTTAATAATGCAGTCGGATCGGTCTGGTCCCTGATAATTGCTTTCAGCGTTTCTTCGATGAGTTCCGGAGAAACAGGAGTATTGTTTACAGCATACTGAAGGTCGCTGGTAACGGAAATGGTAATAGGGTGCTTGATGCTTTGGGTACTGGCCTTTGAATTTGGCAGCAATAGCTTCAGCACATTAGGTGTTGCGAGCGTGGAAGTAATCAGAAAGAACAACAGCAAAAAGAACATGATGTCATTCAGTGATGAAGTGTAAACTTCCGTAGTTCGTTCCCGTCTTTTTCTGAGGTTCATTTAGGTCAGGTGTGAGATATTAGATGTGAGTAGTGAGATGTGAGAAATTGAAACCTCCTACTTAACAGGTTCTTCAAGAAGGTCCATGAAACCAACGGCATTCATTTCCATGTCATGCACAACGCGGTCGATGCGGTGAATGAGGAATTGATAACCTGCGTAGGCAATGATTCCTACAAGCAATCCTGCAGCACTTGCTATCATCTTGACATACAATCCACCTGATATAGTTCCGATCTCCAGACTATTTTGCAAATTAATTTCATAAAATATCTTGATTACGCCGAAGATTGTTCCAAGGAATCCAAACATGGGAGCAAGGCCGGCTATGGTGCTCATGATGCCAAGGTTTTTTTCCATGTTATAGACTTCAAGCTTACCGACATTTTCAATAGCACCTTCAATTTCACTGATTGGTTTTCCAAGTCGCATCAATCCTTTACCGATCATCCTTGCAACAGGACCTTTGGTATTTTTACAAAGCGACTTTGCTGCATCTATATTGCCACTATGCACATGATCCCGGATCTGGTTCATGAAATTCTGATCAACCTTTGAAAATTTCTGGATCGTAAAAAAGCGCTCGAAGAAAATATAAACGGCCATGATGGAAAGGATGGCAATCGGTATGAGGATTGGTCCTCCTTTGATGGCCATATCCCATAATGAAATGGACTGTTCAACGGGTTTGTCAACTGCAGCAACAACCTGATTAAGTGAATCGCCTGTGTTTTGTGTGATTTGAAGAAGGATTCCGAGCATTTATTTTTTAAGTTTTGGAACTCAAAGGTAGACCTGATGAAGGCAGCGCCCGCTTTTCAGTCATGCACTTTTAAACATCGTTCTGTTAGCATAAACGGAAATCGTTTTCAATTATTTGAGATTGAAAGAAACAGGCAACATGAGAACCAAACCTGCATTTCCCACAATTGAGCAAGAAGAAGTAGTTTCCGGGATTTGGCCGATGACTGCCACCAGCGTCAGTTTCGATGATCGTTTCTTTTATGAAGAAAATTCTGATCAGGATGCAATAGGGCTGTTGCCGGCTTTATTCTCAATGTATAGAGAAGTTGAAGGGAATGCGAAAGCGCAGCCATTGTTCTTCACAATTTCCATGATCTTCAAATTGATCTCTTCATTCACGACCAGGTAGGTTTCATATTCAGGATTGTTGATGAAATAAATGATAATTACATCAATGGAACTAACATTAAAATCACGGAAATGCACTGTAATCTTTTCAGCTACCAATGGATGATTTTCAAGCAGTAATCTGATTTCTGCGGTTATTTTTTGAATCTGAACTGACGAGGTTGCATATGTCAGCCCCACGGTAATCCGTACTCTTCTGATTGCCCTTTCATCCTCATTTACCAATTCTGCATCAATCATCTTCTTATTTGGAAGAATAACCAGCGATTTATCCAGTGAACGCAAACGCGTTGTCCGAATACCAACACTTTCTACAGTGCCTTCAACCCCGGCAACCCGAATCTGGTCTCCTACCTTAAACGGTTTATCGAGAAAAATGGTAAATGAGCCGAGTAAGTTCTCAAGCGTTTCTTTGGCGGCCAGGGCAAAAGCCAAACCTCCAATACCCAGCCCTGTAACCAGCGAAACAACATCCAGGTTAAATCCAACAGCGATAGCAGCGAATAAACCCGTTACTGCAAGGATCACTTTTACTACCTCCCTTGTGAAAAGCACCAGCTGGTCGTCCAATTTAGACTCGGTGAATGACGCACGGTAAAGAAAAACGCGTGCAATGAAATCCGTTAATCTCAACAAGATCCAGGTAATTGAAATGAGAATTGCAACCTCAAAAAGGCGGAAAATTACCATCCTGACTCCAAAAACATGAGAAGGGCTAACTTGCCATTCTTGTGGGAATACAAGTCTGTCTGAGGCAAAGTAGAATGTAAGCACCAATACCAAAACCGACAGTGGCTGAGTCAGCAATTCCAGAAACACCTCAACCCCAACGGAACGCGTTTTCCGGCCGAAACAAGCGAAGAGAAGCCGGGAAATAAGCTTTGATATGAGTCTTTTAAATAGAATTCCTCCAAGAAGGATGCCGGCGAACCAAAGATAGTTTTCGATGGTATTGCCTAAGAACTGTTGTTGTAAAAACGAGAATCGAATTTCCATGTCAGCCGGTTAGGCTGCGAAAGTAACAGTTAATGGGTTTGGGGGCATTGATAAAATTGACAAACTTTTTTTTGGAAACCTTAAATAAGTTATTGTAAATTTGAATGCGACAAATTAAGTTTGCACATACTTCAAAACTATTAACCATGGCAACAAAGAAAAAAGCTGCAAAAAAACCGAAAGCAAAAAAAACTGTTAAGAGAAAAGCTACAGCAAAGAAATCCAAAAAAGGCGCCACAAAAAAGAAGGTGGTAAAGAAAAAAACTGCTCCTAAGAAGGCTGAAAAAAAACCGGCTCCTAAAAAGAAACCTGCTGCAAAGAAACCTGCTGCAAAGAAAGCTGTTGCAAAGAAA
>CAYHHK010000007.1:16517-48545 GCA_964356415.1 uncultured Flavobacteriales bacterium | reverse complement strand
TGCAAAGAAAGCTGTTGCAAAGAAACCTGCACTCAAAAAAGTTGCGCCCCGAAAAAAGGAAGAGCGCATAATGCCAATAATGATTGAGGAAACTGAAACAATTATTGAAGCACCGGCTCCACAGGATCTGGAGCTTGATACAGATGATGGCATGGATGCATTGCCTCTTGATGATCTAAAGGACATGGATGATACATCGCCTGCAAATGAAATGGATGATGATGATGATTTTTAGAAAAACTTTCTTGTAATTTAAACAGGAGCAGTTCTTAAATGGCTGCTCTTTTTTTTGCTATCTTAAAAATAGAAATAGATTCTGCTTCGGATTTTTTCTTCCTTTTTAGTATCATTAATTGAAGGTACTTTATGTTGTGGGTTTACCGTGATTTCAATATCACATACCGATTCAGATTTTGGTTTTACAATAAATCTTGTTGCATATTTTTTGCTGAAAATGGAATCCCTTCTGTGAGCTGTCAGAGTGGCATTTTCCTTATCAAGGACAATATTTTTGTAGTCCCTTTCATACAAAAAGGAATGCAATGTTTTAAATACCTCTTCTCTAGAAGAAAAAATAGAACATATAACCATTTAATTCTTTTATAGAAAATCAAGAAGCTGACCAATATTCCGGCAGAATATTTATCTATTACTTGACACCTGAATGCAGCGTGCTAAACAATATCTGCTTAGCGATTGATAAAAAAACGCAGGTCAATTACTGCAATCTAATGATGGCAATACCAAAATAATCCTCGCCCCTTAACTGAATCCCCTTTTATTAATTTAAAAAATCCCAGCGCAATAGTAGTATAATTTCCTTGTAAATATCATGAAGATAATAGTCCTGTGGCATGATCAACCAGTTCGTTTCAAAACTTATATTTGCTGCCCACAGCAAGAAACAACCAAATAATGAAGATTTCATATAACTGGCTCAAACAATACCTTCCGATAAATCTTGAAGCTATAGATACAGCGCAATTTCTGACCGACTGCGGCCTTGAAGTAGAGGGCATTGAAGTATTTCAATCAATGAAGGGAGGATTGGAAGGTATCGTCATTGGTGAGGTGAAAACTTGTTCAAAACATCCGAATGCAGACAAATTGAGTATAACAACCGTCGATGTAGGTGGTGAAGTGCCATTGAATATTGTATGCGGAGCACCCAATGTTGCCGCAGGGCAAAAAGTGCTGGTTGCTTTGGCAGGAGCTAAACTTTACCCATCAGAAGGTGAGCCTCTTGAAATAAAAAAATCCAAAATCCGGGGAGAAGCGTCAGAAGGGATGATCTGTGCAGAAGATGAGATTGGAATGGGAAAATCACATGCAGGAATTATTGTTTTGCCCTCTGATTCAAGGATCGGGACACCAGCCAAAGAATATTTTAATGTTGAAGAGGACGTGGTTTTTGAAATTGGACTTACACCAAACCGTGCCGATGCTGCCTCTCATATCGGGGTGGCGAGGGATTTAAAAGCAGTGCTGGAAAACAGGCAGGACTTGAGAAATGGGGATCGGAAAAATTACCAACTTGTATATCCATCGACAGATCATTTTAAAGTGGAGAATAATGATTTTGAAATCCAGATTGAAGTTAAGGATACATCTGCATGTCCCCGTTACTCAGGAATCACTATTAGTGGAATTGAAGTTAAAGAATCACCACAGTGGTTAAAGAATAAACTGGCGGCAATCGGTGTGCACCCAATTAACAACATTGTAGACGTTACAAATTATGTGCTTCATGAATGTGGTCAGCCGCTGCATGCCTTCGATGCTGATAAGATCAAAGGCAAGAAAGTAATCGTGCGCACAGCCGGTGAAGGAGAAAAGTTTGTAACGCTGGATGGAATTGAAAGGACACTTACTTCTTCAAACCTAATGATTTGCGATGAAATAGAGCCTATGTGTATTGGCGGTGTTTTCGGCGGAATGAATTCGGGGATTAGTGACAAAACAAAAAACATTTTTATCGAGAGTGCTTATTTCAACCCTGCCTCCATCCGCAAAACATCGAAGCAGCATGGATTGAAAACAGACGCCTCTTTTCGTTTTGAACGCGGCACTGATCCTGAAGCTACGTTGTATGCATTGAAACGTGCAGCATTGCTAATCAAAGAAATTGCGGGAGGACAGATCTCAAGCGAGATCATTGACATTTACCCGGAGAATATTCAGCCCAAAAAAGTTGAATACAATTTCACAAGTGCAACGGCGCTTATCGGAAAAGTGATTGAAAAAGGTGAATTGAAAAATATTCTTTCTTCTTTGAACATTGGCGTTGAAATTGAAAACGACGAATCTTTGCAACTTATTATACCCACCTATAAAGTTGATGTTATGCGTGAGGCCGATGTTGTTGAAGAGGTATTGCGGATTTATGGTTATAACAATGTTGAAGTTCCTCAAAAACTTTCTGCTGCCCTTTCGTTTTTTCCTAAGCATGATGCTGATGAAATGCAGGATAAGATAAGCGGCTATTTAAGCAGCAATGGATTCCTTGAAATGATGAACAATACGCTGAGCAAACAGCAGTATGTCGAAATGAGCGGAGAAAATGAAGCCTTGGCCGTGAAGATCCTGAACCCGCTGAGCCAGGAACTTGGCGTGATGCGTCATACCATGCTTTACAGCGGACTGGAATCTATCGAATACAACCGCAACCGCCAGCATGCAGACCTCAAGTTTTTTGAATTCGGAACAACTTACAGTAATTCTGAAAAAGGGTTTGACGAACAGCTGCATCTTTCGCTTTATGTGACTGGGAAAAAACAAGCTGATTCATGGAACGGAGAGAAAGGAGACGTAAATTTCTTTTACCTAAAAACATTTGTGCAGCAGATTCTGAATATGTCAGGGATTGACCGTTCAAAATTGAAAGAAGAAGCTGTGTCAGATCCATTCTCCTATGGTATTTCGTGGAATCAGAACGAAAAACAAATGGTTGTTCTAGGATCTGTTTCAAAAAAGAATCTGAAAGCATTTGACATTTCCTCAGAAGTATTTTATGCCGATTTCAACTGGAATGCATTGCTGAAGTGTTCTGCATCAAACAAAGTGCGCTACACAGAAATTCCGAAATTCCCGCAGGTAAAACGCGACCTGAGCATGATCATCAATGAAGATGTAACATATGGTCAGATCCGTGACATTGCATTTCGCACAGAAAAAAATCTATTGAAGGACATTAACCTGTTTGATGTTTATGCCGGAGAAAAGATTGAAGCCGGTAAGAAATCATACGCTGTTTCATTTATTCTGTTGGATGAACGACAGACGCTCACAGACAAAGTCATTGACAAGGTAATGAGCCGGATGATGGATGCATTTGAGAAGGAGGTGGGGGCAATGATAAGAAGGTAAAAATCAAATATCTTATAATCACTTCCTATTCTAAATCACAAATATTACCTGTTCAGGCAGTTTTCATCTCTTCGTTCTCAACGAGTTCATTTGCATAAGTGAGGAAAAGCGCCATTGCAAATTTCTTGCGCTCATCGTAAGCGTAGCTGATTTTATTTTCGAGGTAATCTTTAACATTGATATCAGCGCCTGTTTCCTTTTTAAACTCTGACATGACAGTTTCACTGTTCATTAGTCCGAACCGCAGCGCTTCGTTAAAGCGTTTTACAAAATTACGGTCAAGGGCTTTATTGGCAACCCAGCATGCAAATACAAAAGGCAGGTTGGTGAAAAGCTTCCATTCATGTGCGAGGTCATAAACGTATTTGAATTTTGATTTCAATGCAAAAGTCCGGTCGCCGATGATGATTCCGGCTGTGGTACCACCAATGATTGATTCATAATTCTCACGCGTATCATGAAACTTCGGGTTAATTTTCCAGAATTTATCGGCAAGCACCTGTGCCAGAATTACGGAGGTACGGCTTTGGTAGTCGAGCAGGATATTCTGAATGTGATGAAGCGGAACATCACTTACCAATACAACAGAACCTACTTCACCGTCGGCGCCAATACAGTAGTCGCTGATGATGTGGTATTCATCCAATCCGCGTAGCGCAGTAACGGGTACAAGCCCGATATCAACCAGGTTGTTTTCCATCTTCTGTGCGCATACTGAAGGAATGTCCAGCTGGAGGTCAATTTCATTTTTGATTGCTGAATTCTGCAAACCGAAAATAAAAGGCTTGCTGTTGAGGTAGCTCACGCAGGAAATTTTTATCATAGCGAATCTGTTTAATGGTTATTAAGAAACAATCCGTAGAGGGTCCACAATAGTAGTCAATTTGTATAGCTGAAAATCAAACAGCTGTTTTTTTTTAAACTGAGTAATTAACTGATTTTGCCGGCAGCGATTATTATACCCCGGCCGGCATATTTTGAAAAATCAGAACTATCTTTTTATTGCTGTTTTTTGTCCCACATCCTTCAATCTTAAGCAAATTTTTCATTAATTTTTACAAAGTGTACAATAATTTTTTAAAGGTGCGGTCTAATAAACCAATGAACTCTTTATTATAGGGGGGCAGAACTATACCACTTGAAAAGTTCTGATGCTCATATAGCACACCCTGAAAAACAATAGGGTTTCGGTTGGAAAGGCTTTTTTGGCGAGGGATTGTGCAACGGTCACTTTGTGTTATGCTCAGTTTCATTAAGCATCATTGTTTCACTACCTTTCCATTCTGCACCACTCCGTTTTTATTTCGCACTTCGTAAATGTAAATTCCTTTTGCAAGTTGTTCTGTGTTTAGTGTTGTTGAGCTTGAAAATGTCTTTTGTAAATGTTTTCGTGAGAGCATATCATAAATAATTATTTGCGATAGGTTGCCGTCTATTGCTTTTACATGAATAAAATTTGTGAAAGGATTGGGAAGCAAAATAAATTCCTCTTTCTTATTTATTGATTCAACACTTGCAATCACATCATAGATCACTGCTTCTACTTCACAGTTGTTTGCATCAGTGGCCACTATATTAAAATCACCACTTTGATTTGCAACATAATAATAATCGGTTGCGCCCGGAATGATATTCCCGTCATGATACCATTGATAACTCACCGCACCTTGATTTGCAATGAGTGTATCACCACTCTGCGCTATTCCCTGTGGTGCAGGATACGGATGCACTGTGATGTAATTATTCAGCGTAAGTGTATCGCTGCCAAAAGTGTTTGTTGCAATCAGAGTAACAGGGTAATGGCCCGGTGTATTGTAACACACATTCTGCGGACTTGCATCCGTGCTTGTAGAAGGGCTGCCTCCGGGAAAACTCCATAAGTAAGAAATTGCATTTGTAGAAAGATTATTAAAGTTGGTGCATGAGCCGGGGCAGAGAATATGTTGTGCAGTAAACAAGCAGGAAGGCAAGGCTGCCGTGTCGCATTGCAGTATGCGCAGCGAATCGATCCAGGTGCTTCCATCTCCTGAACCAAAGGTGAGGTAAACAAAAGAGTTTTCATTTGCAGAAGCTGCCACTGTTTCAGTGGTTGCGCAAACTCCGTTTAGCCAGTAGTGAAGGTTTATGCTATCCAAGCTTACCCTATCGTAACGAATTTTTACATTGTACCAGGTATCGTAGGCGTAGGTAGATATTGAGTTGCCTGCTCTGTCAATAATGTTTCCGTTGTAATCAGTACTTAGCAGATTTGCACTGGTCCATGTAGCCCAGTTGTTGGTGCTTGCAAGTGAGCAATAAAAAGTATGGGGATGGCAGCCCTGGGCGTGGTTTGTGCCGGCATAGAAAAAGAAGTCGACAAGAAATCCGTTTGCAGTTGAAAGAGGGGGGGGGAGAGGAAGGCATGTTATAGCCTCCCAACAGCCGGCAATATCACCATTCATGACCAATGACTGAGCACCACCGGCACTGAGCGTGTTGTCAATAAGAATGTCTGCATTTCCAGTATAGCTCCAATTGCCGGTGGGGAAAGAGCCGGATGGATATTGTTCAAAGTCGTCACTGAAAATATTATGTGCATTGCAGGAATCACAATTAAATGTTTGTGGTTTATTTTGCGTAATATTTCTGGTGTTCTGTTGAGCATATGCACCATGAGTTAGAACACAGACTGCCAGAAAAAGAGGGAAGATGAATTTCATTTTCATGCCTGATTAGGTTTTTGTAATAACAATTATTTGTTGAACAATGATTCTTTTTACTACACTTTCTTTTTCAGCACTCACTTTTAGATTATAAATTCCAGAAGGAATGGTTCGCAGTTTATTGTTAGCCGTTTACTTATTTCAACAGCAGGGTAAATTAGTCTACCGAAAACATCATTGATTTTTATAGCACTGAATTTTATTTCATCAGTAGTACCTGGATTTTGTAAAGATAAAAGTTATTTAGACTCATTTACAGCTGTCAGCTCTTAGCAGTGGCATTGCACTTCATGACCTGACAAAAGATTCCACTCATGGATCAAAAATACCTTTTCCAATCCGGCGAGTTATCAGGATTGGAAAAGGTATTGGGAAAGACAAAACGATTTAGTACTTCAATAGTTTTTGCGCTGATGGCTTGATGGGCAAATTCACCAATCCCCCCCTCCAAAATTCATTATTTGTTAATTTGTTTTAACCATGTTTCCTTCGTAAATTTGCAACTATTGTAAGGGAAATATCCTTTTTGCTTTGCCTTAATGGCATGTTTTTCGTACCCTACAATATTGAGCAAAACGAACTATGGATAAAAATTAAATTCAGAGTCGTCACGATGGAACCATCGAATGCGAGGTTGCTGTTATGATAATTAAGGACGATGATAATACGTTTACAGCGTATTGTCCGGCTCTGCAATTATCTACTTACGGTGACTCAGAAGCAGATGTACAAGAGGCATTTGCTGAACGACTTGCAATTTTTATGGAAGAAATGTTAAGCCAAAAACTTCTTCATGATGAACTAATTCGCTTAGGTTGGAATTATGAGGCCAGTAAACACCCTCATTTAACTCAGTCTGAAAATATTACGATCCCTTTAAATCTTTTAAATAGTTCTCATAGCATTATTAAAAAGCCATTCCGGGTTCCGGCATACGCATGACATGGCATACCGCCCTATACCTGTTCAGCTTTTTATTCGGTATCTGAAAAGTTTGGGGCTTGTTCCAAATGCTAAGATGAAAGGTTCTCATTAAAAGTGGAATTACCCCAAGGGAAAACAACAGCTTAGAAGATCAATCGTTATTCGCCCATCAAAGGACAGAGATATTCCGGCACATCACATTCGTAGCTGTGCAATGGATTTAGGAAAATCAATGGATCAAGTGTACGCGGAAATAGCAGCTTTATAGCTCAAATTACAAAAAAAATCTTGGGTTTTATTTGCAGGCGTCTATCGAAATAATCGCTTTTTTGTGCAAATCCTGTGCAAATGAAAAAAGGCTCACGAAAATTTATCTCGTAAGCCTTTGATTATCAAGTGGGAGTTACTGGGTTCGAACCAGTGACCCTCTGCTTGTAAGGCAGATGCTCTGAACCAGCTGAGCTAAACTCCCATTATTTAGGGGGCGCAAACCTACATGATTTTTTTTAAAATCAAACAATTTCAAGAAAAAAAAGGATTTATATCGTCACCCTACCGCCCAAGCGAAAAATTAAAACTTATGGATTTCTTCGTAGCACTTTTTCACATCATACCTCAATGTTTCTAAATTGGTTTTGATGTGAAGCGGAGGAATGTCTTAAATGTGCCTCATATTGTTATCGGACGCGGTAAACTGTCACCCGGCTTATCATAGCATTCGTGGCTAAGCAAACATAAAACCTGAATACCAATTCTCTCTTGAATAGTTTTTTGAGTACCGGGATACATCTGCATCAAAGAATCTGACCGCATGGGTGGTACATACAGAGGATGCGGAAGAACCCTAACCGTCCATCCTAATTTAAGCAATATTTGATTAAATAATCCCGGAATCTATTTTTTATATCCAGTTTCACCCACAATGCGGAATCTATTTTGTCGGAACAGTTTGAAATTCCGAATTTATTTTGAAGGACTCCTGCAGGGTAAAGGAATATTCATAGATTTGAAGTTCTGATATCCCCGGAAAGCTAAGGAAATGGATCAAATCACCAACAGGCAAATTGGATGGACGATTATCACCTTAAAACTGATCCTTATTTGCTTTCTGCTGATCACCATTCTGCCGGAATTAAAAGTGGCAGATACCCACCTTGATGCAACTTTTTATCAGTTTATAGTTGTAGGTTTTGTCGCACAAATGATAGATGGAACACTGGGAATGGCATACGGTGTAAGTTGTTCAACACTTCTTCTCCATTTTGGTGTTGCCCCGCGTGTTGCCACAGCAGCTGTGCACACAGCAGAGGTATTCACTACCGGTGTTTCGGGCCTGACGCATCTGAGGTTTAAGAATATAGACAGAAAATTATTCCTTCGTATTGTCGTGACCGGTTCTATCGGAGCCATGATCGGGGCATACCTGATTTCAGAGGTATTGGATGGCAAAGTAATCAAGCCATACATAGCCGCGTATTTGTTAATTTTAGGAATCGTAATTATAGCCAAGGGTATTCGAAACAGGCAAAAGGTTGAGAAGGAGGTAAAATATGCTGAATGGTTGGCCTTCATTGGTGGCCTCTGCGATGCTATTGGAGGAGGTGGCTGGGGACCCATTGTAACATCAAATATTATTCATCAGGGAAAAAATCCAAGAGAAACAATCGGGACAGTAAATACAGCAGAGTTTTTTGTTGCTTTTTTCAGCACAGGAGTATTTATGTTTTTTGTCGGAGTTGAAAGCTGGCAAATTGTATTGGGACTGATCGCAGGTGGTGTTATTGCGGCCCCGGTCGGTGCTTTGTTTGCGTCAAAAATTAACAGACAGGTTTTGATGATTATTATTGGAATTGTAATTACACTCACTTCTATGTACACGATTTACAAGTCAATTTGATGCTCCTGCAAATACTCCTGAGTGTTTCCGCGTAACCGTAATCTATTTTTTCAAAAACTTACAGTTGTAAAAATTTCCGTAGTCGCTGATGCGCAACTGGTAAATTCCGGGTGTTAAAACAGACTGTTTCAGATCCACCTTTTCGGTTGTTACTCCGGAAGGGATGGTTTTGGCAAAAACTTTTTTTCCATACACGTCAAAAATCTCGAGGAGTGCGGGCAATTCATTTTCCTTTGTGAAGGTAACATAGAGTTGATCTGAAACCGGGTTTGGGTAGGTAAAGGCAAACTGCCCGGAAATGTTTTCCCTTTTTACAGCCACAACATCTGAGAGTGTATTTGTTCCGTCAAAATCAACCTGCCTCAGGCGGTAGTAAATTGTTCCCGGTTCAATTTCAGGATCGGTAAATTTATAGGCAAGTGTATTCGTTGAATTTCCCGCACCATTTTCCATGCCTATTTTTGTGAACGATATGCCATCAGCTGATTTCTCAATTTCAAAACGGTCGTTATTCACCTCGCTGGCCGTAGTCCATGATAGTTCATTGTAATCGCTCAGTGCTGTCGCGTTGAATGAAATCAGTTCAACCGGCAGTGGCGAATAATTGCTCACACTGAAAAAATCAAATCCGGCCTCTAGTGCATTTCCTGTTGCTGCCTGGTCAGCAGTATAAACAATCAGGCGCATCATAGAAGTAGGGGTAATGAAAGATGATATCAGGTATGATTTGCTCACCCACTGCGACATTCCGGGAAGAGTTGCTGCAACAACATTCTCAAGCACAACAGTGGTGATTCCGTTGGTAAGTGAAATGATAAGCGTGTCGTTTGCCGGTCCTCCAGAGGGGATGTTGAAAAACCACCGGCTGTAATTTACCTGCGGGTTAGGGAAAAGCAACGGGTTAAAAACCGGTGATGTAATAACTGTATTTCCATTGTCAACATCATCATATGAATAGGTTCCTCCACCGTTACCGGTCACATAGCACAACCTTGAGCAATCTGCAGCTGCATCTGCGGCGGGATTCGCATCACCTGATGTAGAATATGTCGTTCCCAAAGGAACGGCCCTCGTCCAGATGCCGGTAGGCGCACTGCCTGTTACAGTCCATCCATAGTTGAATGAAAAGTCATCATATATTCCTGTATCGCAAACAAACACCATGGGTGATGAAGCAGATGTAACACCCATTGTCACACATTTGTTTTTGTATAGCCATTTACCGACCGTAATATCATACGTTCCCGGAAAAAATCCTGCAATTGTAAAATTTCCTGAAGCATTTGTTGTCGTACTGAATGTATTGGATGCGTTTTCAAATTTAACATTCGCCGCAGAAATATTTATGCCGGTAGGGCTGCTTTTCACATTCCCTGTTACTATAATGGTGGTGATGGGTACCAATTCAACATTGAGAGCAGTAAGATTGCCGTTTGTGAGTGATACATTCGTAATTACCTTGGTGTAATAGCCGGTTTTTGAAAACCGTATGCTATAAACTCCGGCTGCAGATATGCCTGTTTTATACTGCCCTGTGATTTTTGAAAGTTCAGTTGTACTTGTGGAAAGAATTTCAACCAGTGTATTTGGCAATGGGAATCCGGTGATGCTGTCAGTTACAAGCCCTTCCAGATAACATCCTCTTACATAGGTCGGACTGAGAACAACAAGGCCCTGCTCAATATCAGAACAGACAATGTTTCCTGAAGGCAGATACGGATACACGCCCCATACACTGTTAAAGCCGTTTCCTGACAGGGTTGTATTGCAATCATAATAGCCTGTGGTGATCAGATTTCCCCTGCGGCTTGCATCAACAATGGTAATACCGTCGCGATACCAGGAAGTGACGGCATAATCATTCGTCACATAGGTATTGTGAACGATAGAACCGGAGAGTGGAAATTGCGATTGAATCCTGTCGAGTTCTGTAATATTAAACGGATCGCTGATGTCGTATGCCGTAAGGAATGAATTGCTTACTTCATCGGTGGTGAGGAGGATGCGGCTGTTGTCGGTGAGCCATGCATTGTGTGTGAATGCCCCCGGTGTAGGCTGTGTGGCAATGAGGACCGGAGCTGCTTTGTTAGTCACATTCCAGACATTGAAAACACCTGCATAAATGTGAGCCGCAAACAATGTATCATTCCGGACAAATCCATCATGCACATATGGTGAGGATGGATAATTGCAAGTGCCTGCATACACAGGGTTCCACGGATCGGGCAGCAGGTTTACAATTAATGGTGCTCCGCCGTAAAGGTTTGTGCCGTACAAATAAAGATAGCCGGCTTCAATATGCAGCGCATGGGCTTTGTTCAGTAAATTATTAATAGCTCCCGTGCCCCGCCAGTATCTCGTAGTAATTGAGGCAGGAAGATTTGATAGGTTGATGATTTGTATTCCGGGGTTCGGAGCTGTGGCTTCTGTTGTTACAAATGCATACTTGCCCCAGGTTTTTATTTCGCGCCAGTTGGAAGTATTTCCCGAAACGGCAAATCGCTGAACCGGTAATACAGGATTCGTTACATCAATGATGCGAACACCGTCTGCCGTTCCTACGAGTGCGTATTCATTGCCCAGAGAATCCACATATCCCCAAATATTTGAAGAGGCGATTCCCGGAAAAGACATCTGCGAACGGAACGCAACATTCAACTGTCCAACAGCAGTTTGAACAATAAACATAACAGAAAAAAAAGCGGTGTATGCTTTCATCTTGAATGAGTGAAAACCAAAAGTAAGTAATTATTCCGGAATCGTGAATTAAATGTAATACATGACATTGAGGTAATACTACACTTGAGAGATTCGATTATCATCTGAATCAAAATCGAAATGACAATTTGAAATACCAAATTATACGATTACTCAGATCAATTCATCCAATAATGCCTCCTGTATAATGCCGACAGATTAGCTATAACAATTCAAAAGCCGGAAGGTGCATTAGACAATAATAGTCAACGCCTCCGTACTAAGTGGCGTAAGTTCGTAAAAGCTGATAAGTTATTAATTGATCTCCTGTACCATTGCATTAACCATTTTCGTTGTAATTCTGAATGAAGTGAATAATACCTGATAACTTTCGGTATGTTGAATTTGCATTTTACAAACTGAAGCACCACTGAAACTTTTCAATATAATGTGATGAAATCCCCAACTGCATCCATGTAATTTTGAAAACCCATCGTGGTTTCAATGGAATTATGATCAGCACCGGAAATCCTGTGCGCTTCCGAATAGGCTCCGCTGTAGTTGTCATACACAAGCTGCCCGTGGGTGTCAATATTTAAAAAGTCGTCGGCCTCTCCATGGATCCAGAAAAATGGCTGGATTACCGATTTTATTTCTTCGCCGTTATTGATTGAAAGGGATGTCATAAATTCTCCGGGCAAATCCAACCCCGACCCATCCTGTATCATTGTTTCCGCTGAGGCAAATGGCGCCTCCAGCATGAGCTTAGAAGGTTTCATGCTAAAGTTTTTTGCTGCAATCTTTGTTGCAGGCGCAGTACCCATGCTGTAGCCATACATCACCAGCCGTGAATCTGAAAGTCCATTTTCTTTCAGCCATTTCAATGCCGCATCTACATCAGCATACAGGCCATTTTCAGAGGGTTCGCCTTCACTCATTCCGTAGCCACGGTAATCAATCATCATCACCCCAAATCGGTTTTTGCTTTTTGTATTAGCCAAAAGTTTGGCGCGCGTCCAGTAGCCGTCCATGTGGTCTTTGTTGCCATGGCAATACATGATCACTGTATCTGTAGCAATGCGGGAAATGCTGCCGATGTAAATTGCATAAATAGTGGTGGCAGAAGATTCATCACTCCCCTGTGATGCAAGGGTAAAAATATGAATCAGTGAATCCGGAATACGATATGAAAGGTCAAGGTGAAAATCTGTGTCTCCATCGTAATCATCTAACCTGTAACGATCGACCTTAGACTGGTTGTAAAGATTATCATCAAGGTCAAAACAACTTGTCAGTGTTGAAACAACAATAAGAAGAAGAATTAATTTTTTCATCTCTTAAAATTTTCTGGTGTAACCAATATAAACTCCGAATGCTCCGTGCGTCTTTAATGGTGTCTGGTATTCTACAACAAGTTTCTCATTTGACAGGTTAGGGGCAATGACCCTTACTTCAGTATTAAAGCTGCCTTTTTTTCCACAGAAGCTGTGACCCAATGCCGGCATGAAGATCCAGTGGTTTTCCTGCTTTTGTCCGTAAGCCCTTATTGATGCAAGCTCAAACCAGTTGTCAATACCGATGTACACGAGATTGTTTTTCTTCCCGTATTCCCAGAATGCATTTACTGCCACCTGAGGGTAGAGTTTTACCGCGTTTTTGTTTCTGTAAATAAAATCAAATGCCGGAGCAACACTGAATGCAGGACAATACCCGTTTTGCTTCATCAATTGTTTTGTGGCGCCCAGTCCAAGGTGGAAATTTCCGAAGAGTGCAGATGTAATATTCAGAGATGCAAATCCTGTTAGCGAACTATCAATGCCATAACCATAGTTCGCTGTGAGAAAAGGAACAGGGATGGTTAGAGAATTGTACTTTATCAGTTCACCGCCAAGCGAAATGTTTGCTGCCTGTTGTTTTTTCTCCAATGGTTTTACAAACCGCATGGGAGCGCAGGAGCCCAGAGCAAAAGAAGCAAGTAACAAAAGCGCGCGTAAACCCATTGATGACCGTAGCCAGTTTCTGATGTTATAAATAATTTCCAAAACAAAGAGCTACTTATGCTTATCTATAGAATCCTTGTTTCCACACCCTTAAGACAGGGGTAAACAGGAGCAGACATTAATTCCGGATGAATGACCAAACAGATCTGGAAATTTTTATACATGCCCCTGAGAAAGCATGGCATCAGCTACTTTCACGAAACCGCCGATGTTTGCACCGCTTACGTAATTCGTAAAGCCATTGCTCGTTCCGTACTTCACGCAGGTAAGGTGAATGCTGCTCATGATGCCAAGCAGACGCTGGTCTACTTCTTCACGTGTCCACGAAAGTCGAAGAGAGTTCTGACTCATTTCCAGACCTGATACTGCAACACCACCGGCGTTGGAAGCTTTTCCGGGAGCAAAAAGAATTTTGTTATTGATAAAGACATCCATTGCTTCAGGAGTAGATGGCATGTTGGCGCCTTCTGCTACTGCTTTGCAGCCGTTCTTCACCAGAAGATTTGCATCATCTCCGTTCAACTCATTCTGTGTAGCGCAAGGCAATGCAATATCGCATTTCACACCCCATGGTGTTTTGCCTGCAACAAAATCACATTTGTATTTATCAGCATACTCTCTGATGCGGCCACGTTTTTCATTCTTAAGGCGCATGACGTAGTTGAGCTTCTCTGCATCAATACCATCTTTATCATAAATATAGCCCTCGCTGTCACTTAGCGTCACAACTTTAGCGCCGAGTTGGATGCATTTTTCTGCAGCATACTGTGCCACATTTCCTGATCCGCTGATTACAACATTTTTTCCTTTGAAGCTATCACCTTTTGTTTTTAGCATTTCCTGTGTAAAGTAGACACAGCCATAGCCGGTCGCTTCAGGCCTGATCAGACTTCCGCCAAACTGAATTCCTTTTCCGGTGAGTACGCCGGTGAATTCGCCGCTTAATCTTTTGTATTGTCCGAATAAAAATCCAACTTCTCTTCCCCCAACGCCAATATCACCTGCAGGTACATCAATATCTGCACCGATGTGCCTGAATAATTCAGTCATAAAGCTCTGACAGAAACTCATCACTTCATTGTCTGATTTTCCTTTCGGATCAAAGTCAGAGCCGCCTTTTCCGCCTCCCATTGGTAGGGTTGTCAGACTGTTTTTAAAAACCTGTTCGAAGGCAAGAAACTTTAAGATGCCGAGGTAAACGGTCGGATGAAAACGCAGACCGCCTTTGTATGGACCGATGGCGCTGCTCATTTGTACACGGAAGCCGCGGTTAACCTGAAACTCACCTTTGTCATTCATCCAGGGCACACGAAACATCACTACGCGCTCGGGTTCAGCAATGCGTTCCAGCACTTTTGCTTTTTCATATATCGGTTTCTCCTCGATGAAAGGCATCACCGTCATAGCCACCTCATGAACGGCCTGGTGAAATTCTTTTTCTCCCGGATTTTTTGCTGCGATGTGCTGCATGAACGCATCCACTTTTTTCTGAATGCCTGTCGAAAGTGTACTCATATAGGTTTGTTTAAGTGTTTGAAATAGCTTGATTATGATAAAATGTGGCACGAAGGTAGAAAAGGTTTTTATGTGTGAAAATGATAGATGTCGTCCCTTTTCAATAGCGTGGCTGCAGTTTAATCTAAAGAATTCCTCGTCTAGCCATAGGCGAGGTCATTCATTAGGTCATTGGGTAAATTCTATATTGAGCACATATTCGCCGGGAAAACACGAACTTTGCAGCACGGAGAAACCGAAAACGATGAAGAGAATTTCCATTGCAGTTGTATTTATCTGTACCCTTTTACTTGCAGGGTCTTCCTTTTCGCAGTCCATAAAATGGAGCGCACCTTTATCTGATGACAAAAAATTTCCTTTTCTCAGAATACTTGGCTCGACGGATGAAGGCTATTACCTTTTAAGGAGCAACATCACTTTTGGCAATGATCATAACAGGTGGGGTTTTCGTACGCGTAAATACCTTTTGCAGTTGATGGATGAAGATCTGCGGGTAAAATTCTCCAGACCACTTTCAATTGGTTGCGAAGACTGCCGCATTGCAGATGTTGGCATTGTCGGCTCTCAGGTTGCAATATTGTATTCGGCATTTGACAAACAGAAAAAACTACTTCAGCTCTATATTCAAAAGCTGGGCTCAGATGGAAACTATTGCGGGAATCCTGTTTTGTTGATCGAAACCCCTACGGTGAAATTTGATGAGGATAATCAGCCTGATATGATCTATTCTCATGACGAAAACCTGGTTGCCTGTGCCATGCGTTCTGTATCGAAAGACAATGAGGAGCAGTTGTATTCAACAGCCATCTTTGACACGGCATTGACAGTGGTTGGAAGAAAAGAATTCAGGGTGCCCGTAAAGGCGAAATTGTTCGGGCCGATTACTTCAGTTTTATCTGATGCAGGAAATTTTTACCTGCTGGGTATAGAATTTCGCACGGAGAAAAGGGTAAAAAATCCGGGCGAGAGCTTTTATAAACTAATCTCCTATAACCTGAAAAATGACATCGTGTCGCAAAATGAAATCAAACTTGAAAACAGATTTCTCACTGATGTTGCTATAAATGCCGACAACCTTAACCGTAAAATAGTGGTATCGGGATTTTATTCTGATAAAACAGCCTTTACTACATCAGGCGTTTTTTATTATTCACTGAGTGAGGATTCCCTGATACAAACACCTGTGGTAACATCTTCATTCAGTCAGGATTTTCTCAGAAGGCTTGTAAAGGAGGGGAGGAGCAAGGACAATGAACTTGTAAATTATTCAATCGATAGGAGTGTGATAAGGAAAGACGGGGGAGCAGCCATAGTAGCTGAGTCTTTCAATATTGTCACACGTTCCTATTGGGATTATTACCTGCAAACGTGGGTGTATCACTATTACTACCACTACGGGAACATCATTGCGCTTTCGATCAATCCTGACGGAACATTGTTATGGAGCAATTCTATTCAGAAAGACCAGAACTCAACGGATGACGGAGGTTATCATTCCTCTTATTTTTCTGCCATCATTGATGGAAAAATACTGAACATCTATAACAAGTACATCGCCGACAACAGTTCAGTATTGATGACAACCATCAGTGGAATGGGGGAACAGCAGACAAAAATACTTTTTGAAGAATCGATGAATACAAGTGTGATCCCTCATTCTGCAAAACAGGTAGACGAGGATACGATATTGATGCCGGCGGAGAGAGATGGGGAGCCGTATTTGGTGAAGATTGTATTTTGAAACAGAAGCAGGAAATCCGTCATTGGAAAAGGAAATCCGTCATTTAGTCATTAAGTCATATGGTCATTAATTATTTGAAACAGCTGGGTACTAATGATCAGAATTATTGATCAATGACTCATTGACTTATTGACGGCTGTTTGGCTTCAGGATTTCTTACTCTGAAGATACACCCGCTGCCCCGGCTTCACCTCAGCATTTTCGCTCATTTCATTCCACTTTAAAAGCAGGCGAAGTTTCACGCCCTGTTCCTGAGCAATTTCATGGAGGGTTTGTCCGGGTTTAACAGTATAAAAAGTGCGGTCACCTGTGCGTCTCTTCGGTTTCAGGTAAACTTTTTCTCCTTCATCTACAGGTGAGCCTTTTTCCTCTTCATTGTATTTTAAAACCTGCCATTCGCCCATTTCAAATTCATCGGCAATGCTGCGGTAGGTATCCTCTGAAGAAGCAATTACATAAGGTGTTTCGTTATTAAAGAAAACCTGGTGGCCGCCAAAAGGGTTGATGACCTGGCTTGTAGGAACGATGATCTTTTTAGGAGAAGGAGAAGTCTTTTGCAGTATTGGTTCAGGACCTGAACTTGCAACAGGCTCATACATTTCCACCGGCAGGTCACGGCCATTATCGAGTTCATAGAGTTTGTTCTCTTCAATAATTTTAATCAGGCGTTCTGCATACTGTGGATTGGTGGCATACCCGGCTTTCTTCAGGCCCTTAGCCCAACCCTGATAGTCTGTAATGTCAAGCAGGAATAACTCAGCATAGCGCGGTCGTGTTCTCAGAAATTCAGAATGGTCATCATACGATTCAAGTGCACCTTTGTATTTGCGAAAACATTCATCGCGTGTATCATCATCCTGGATATATGTATCACCATTCCAGTTTGCACACTTGATGCCGAAATGGTTATTTGCTTCAATGGCCAGCGGGCTGTTTCCGTCCTGACTTTCCAGACATGCCTGTGCGAGCGTGATACTAGCAGGTACGCCTGTCTTTTTCATGTCGCGTACGGCATCATCTTTATACCTGGCAATGTATTCCTGGCGGGTCATTTTCTGATCGCCGGCATAAGAAACAGTGGTGCCCACCATCAGTGATGAGAGAAAAAACAGATACGGGGTTAAATTGAACCTTAGCATAATTGGTTAACGAAATTTGAGTGTGCTTATTCTAACGGAAGAAAGAAGTGTAAGGTTTAGGGGAAAATGAGATTTTTTATTGCTGTTGGGTCTTCGTGCCAGGCCTGGGCGCGGAGAGACCCGATAGGAAACGTGTTATGATAAAAAAATCCTGAATTTAATCTTTTATGGAACCGTGTTCATTAATTAGCCCTGGTATATTGTTCTGGCAATGTCTAATGGCTACAGGCAGATCAGATAAATAATTTGTAGTTTAGTAGTCTCTGGCAGGTCCGATAGCTATCGGACTCACCCAGAGCAAACATCGTTCGATTTCCATGTGATCTTCTATGTTGTGGTGCAAGCTTTTTCTGAAATAATATCAGCCTTTAATTTTTCACCACATAGGCATATAGCACACATAGCTAAGCTCTTAATGGAAGACATGCCAGCAGCGATGAATCTTTGTCAATTGTTCAAATCAATTAATGAATAGATTCATGGCAATAAATATCAGAAAATCAGCAGAATTTACATTTGGATTGTCAGGATCATCAATTGGTTTTATTTCTTTGCAAACCCGTATGAAAATGAATCCCAGTCTCATTTCCATTTTACTACTTGCCTTATTAGGCTCCTGTTCCGGAAAATACACTCCGAATATCCTTACCATTCCGTTTTCCAGGGAGCTAACGCCGACAGAGCCTGATTACAAGGAGCTCAGCAATTGGGCTGTGCTACCTGATAAGGAAGACAATGCAGACAGGGTACCAAGGTGCAAAGGGTGCAAAGATGAACAGCCAAATGCGGAAGTTGATGTGTTTTTTATTCATCCAACCCTTTACCTTGATACAACTGCAAAAAGCAACCAATGGAATGCAGATGTTACAGATGAAGTCCTCAATGCAAAGATTGATGGTTCAACCATATTGTATCAGGCAAGCGTGTTTAATGGTGCGGGAAAAATATATGCACCCAGGTACAGGGAAGCGCATCTTTCGGCTTACTATACCAAGGAGAAAAAGGATGCCAATCAGGCTTTTGATCTTGCTTACAGTGACGTGAAGCGTTCATTTCAATATTACCTCGACCATTGGAACAATGGCCGCCCATTGATCATTGCAGCTCATAGTCAGGGAACAACACATGCTATTCGGTTGCTTCAGGAGTTTTTCGACGGAAAGCCGATGACAGATCAGCTGGTGGCTGCTTACCTCATTGGCATCCCTGTTTATGATACATTATTTACACATCTTAAAATATGCAACGATTCAACGGACATAGGTTGCTTTGTTACCTGGCGGACGTTTGCACAAAATTATTTCCCTCCGGGATATGTGATTCCAAAACATGATGCGGTTTGTACAAATCCCTTAACATGGAGAAATGATGATGCCTATGCGCCATACCGGCATAACAAAGGAGGCATTCTGAAAAATTTTAATCGCATCATACCTCATATTTCTGATGCTCAGGTTAAGGATGGAGTGGTAAGAATTGACCGACCGCATTTTTTTCTGACACCTTTTTTCAGGTATACTAATTACCACATCGTGGATTACAATCTTTTTTACATGAACATCAGGGAGAATGCACAACTGCGCGTGAGGAAATACTTAGAGCAAAAAGGGGAAGCTGAGAAAAAGTAAACGAGCTAATCTTTGTTGTCGAACTCTACCTTTTCCCTCGCAGCCATTGAACGGTTGGCATAGATAGCTGCCAGTTGCTTTTTGCCGTTTCTCATATAGGCGTTTGCCAGAATTTCAAAAGAAGATGCTGAATTAGGTCTTGCTTCAAGGTTCAGTTTTGTAATTGCAATGGCATCATCGAAACGCTGTTTCTTCATCAACCGGCCGGCAAGGTTTAGTATTTGCTCTTCACCTGCAGGGTAGGAATTAATAAGTACATCGGTTTTATCTTTTGCAACTTTAGAAGCAATTTTCTTTAATTCATTCCTCAGCTGACCTACACGTTTCATGAAATAATCGTAAGGAATCGTTCCGTCTACGAGGTCATTTTCATAATTGGTAAGGCAATTGTTCAGGTAATTAAAAGCATCCCAGGGTTTATAGCTTTTGCGGTGATAATGTTTGAAGTCTTTATCGCCTTTAACGAGAAAAATTGTATCGCCATCCTGCCGGATAAGTTCATCAAAAGAAGAAAGTGAAGCAAGCGCGATCTGCGAATAGTTCTGTGATTCATTTTTGAATCCTCCGCATTCCGTCTGCCAGATCTTTGTAAACAGATCGATCCCTCCTTTTTGCGGCTGCAGTTTTTGCAATACACAGTGCACATTCCCTGCACCGGCATGGTATGCATGCAGCACCAGCAAGCGGAACCACAGGTCAGTATCGTTGTAAGGAAGATTCAATTCATTCAAATACTTTTTGACATTGGCAATACAACCCACGCTCAACAATTTCGCTGCGACTTTCGCAGATTTTTCGAGGTTGGTTCTGTCGTCTCTTGTTTTATTCACCACCAATCCATACTTCCTGGCGACAGAGCGCATGAGCTGGAATGGGCCATTGGCGCCAACAGAAGATTTAACTTTATTTTTTCCCGGGCTTTCAATAAGCATGATCGTTTGCGCATACCATGGATCAACTCCTGCTTTTTCAAAAACGTGTATGGCCTTACTTATTTCCGGAAGTACTTTTTTTAGTTCATAAAATTCCTCTTTACCGGAGGTGACAAACAAAGATGAATTTTCATCAAGCTGATTGGTGCAACTTAAACTGTCTTTAATGAATTTCTTTTCTTCTTCATTCAGCTGCATCCATTCACCCCGACAAACTTTTTGCAATGGCAAACGACAGGACGCAACATTGATTATGCATGTATCACTGGTGAGGTTAATTACTTCGCGCCAGAATTTTGTCTGGCCCAGCGTATCCCATCCCTGCGAATACAACGAAGGGTCGTGCAGGAAGCTGAGTCGAACAGTGTCATTGTAGCTGATTACCGTTTTTTCAACAACCTGTGCAGCGCCTGAAACCTGGGCGTTCAAAATGCCCGGGGCCAGGGAAAGGGTAATAAATAAACTTCTCACGAATCTGTTCATGCGCATATTAAACAGGATACGAATTACTATAAACACTGTTGTACAAATCTAATTCTTCTCTTACACTTTGCAATAAAATATTGGTAAATAGATGGACTTTTGGGTTCAGTGGCAGCCCTTATGTGGTAAGGGATTGGATAAGGTGCTGAATGCCGTATTTATCCCCTTAATTTTTCCTTGTGTCTTTTAATTTGCTTTGTTAACGCCTCCACACAAAGGTCTGTTGCTTCTTCAAATGTACGGCATTGTTGTTTTGTAATGAGGTCGTTTCCGGGAATCTGAAGTTTTATCTGAACGATTTTATTTTGTAAGTCACTTGACTTATCAAGCTTCAGGAAAACTTCGCCGTCAATAATGTTGTCGTAGAAATGGACTAATTTATCCACTTTGTCATTGATAAAATCCAGCAACTTTTGGTCTGCATTAAAATGAATGGACTGAACCCTGATTTTCATAATATTTTCCTCCTCTTGTTTTATGCTCTTGGATGAGCTTGTTTATAAACTTTCTTTAATTTTTCAATAGTATTGTGTGTGTAAACCTGTGTGGCGGCAAGGTTTGCATGACCAAGCAATTCTTTTACGGAATTCAGGTCGGCTCCGTTATTGAGCATGTGTGTTGCAAAAGTATGTCTCAACACATGCGGACTTTTTTTAGAAATGGTGGTCGCATGTTTGAGGTATTTGTTCACGATGTAATAAGGCTTTTTCGGACTAACGGGGACTCCTGAATCCTCAACAAAAAAACGTTCCGAGTGTTCAGTGAATTGCTGATTTTTTTTCAATGCCAGATATTCCTTTATCATGTTCTTTAACGGATCAGCAAACGGAATGATACGTTCTTTATTGCGTTTTCCTAAAACTTTTACCTGGCAATTTCCGAGGTCAAAATCCCTGTCTTTGAGATTCACAAGTTCAGAGAGACGCATTCCGGTTGCATAAAACAATTCCATTAATAGTCTGTCGCGCAGTCCGATAAAACCCTCGCCGAAATCACCTTCTAAAAAAAGCACCTTCATATTCGCTTCTTCCACATAAACAGGGAGTCGTTTTGAGACTTTTGGAGCCTGTACCTTCTGCATTGGATTTGTCGTGATCTCTCCATTGCGTAAGAGGAACTTGTAAAAAGTTTTAAGGGTGGTGATTTTGCGGTTGATGCTTCGGGGCGTGATCTTTTGTTCCATCATGCTTACGATCCAGCTTCTAACCATAGAATGATTTATTTCATCAGGGGATTCAGTTTCGTAAGTTAGTTTGGCATAATTGAAAAACTGGTCGAGGTCGCCCTCATAAGCAAGGACAGTGTGGGGTGAAAAACGTTTTTCGAATTTTATATACTGGATAAAACTGCTTCGTGCCTTCATTCTTGCAAATAAAAAAGGAGAAAAAACAACCTAAGTTTTCTTTTCTCCTTTATGTCTTTTCTTTCGCATTTATCGTAATCCGACCTGCGATGTAAAGATACAAAATGATTCTATTGAAGGATGTACTATAAAATACCTTCCCTGCGGATCTTATTAATATACTTTGCCTTGATAATTTCCTGGCGACGGGTAATAGATGGCTTTTCAAAATTCTTGCGATCACGGAGTTGGCGAACCACACCGGTGCGTTCAAACTTCTTTTTGAACTTTTTCAGCGCTTTATCAATGCTTTCGTTGTCTTTTACAGCTACAATTAACATGTTTGATTTTTTAATTTTAGAGCGGCAAAAGTAACTAAATTTATTAATCTGCCAAATCTCAGTTTTAACTTGATTTTGTCTCAATTTGAATCAATGAGACTATGATTTTGCGATCCGTCACAAGCGGGGAAGCGAAATCATTTAGTCGTTCCGATATCCTCGGAATGATCCCGTCTTGCCTTAGGCGAGACGGGATCTCAGGTTTTATTCCTCGCCGCTTGCGGCGTGTACTTGTTCTAGACCAGGTTTTCAATACCTAGTCGGCTTGCATCGAGGTTGTTTATTCTTATAAGCCTCAACACACCCTTTCTTTAGGCCACCGCACAAGTGCTCTTTAGGGTTTGGGCAATAGATAAATGAAATTGAATAGAACATTAATTTCCCAAACCAAATGAGACACTACCTTAAACTTAGTTTTTTACTATAGTTTTCGACTTTATCTCCCCTGTAGAATGGTTGGTTAATTGGATATAATAAATACCGGATTTAAGGACCTGCAAGGAAATGACTTCCGAAGTATTAAATGGGGAGGAATAAATGACATGTCCGTAAGTATCAAAAAGTTTAACTGTTGCGTTAACTATTCCATCAGAAACTCTGATATAATCACCGGCCGGATTTGGAAATATTTTCAATGCCGTTGATCCGAGTTCTACCGTACCTACTCCGGCGAAATCCAGTCTGGCATTGCATCTATAAGGCGTTGTATTTAAATTGGTGCTGCCGGAAATTGCTACATTACCGTAATACCTTCTTGCAGGCGTTCCGGCAATTGAAGTGTAATACCATCGTGGTGAGACAGGCGTGTTTCCAACGGCCGGTTGGTATCCTTTTACAGCAAGAACCTGCAGGTTACCGATGCCGTCATAAACGAAAGGGTTTGTCAAAGTCACTTCACGCCAGCCTGACCCGCTGTCATTCGGAAAACTGCCTTCAAACACCAGCGTATATCCTGTTGTAGAAAATGTTCCGGCAGTGAGGTCACTCAATATTGTATGTTGCATATAGATGCTTACGCTGTCTATACGATCGGTATTTGTTCCATCCACGCGTTCAAAAGCGAACTTGCTTATCGTTCCGGCAATGCCTATTTCTGGTGACGGATAAATGACTTCATAAAGGCAATAATCATACGATCGGATAATCGGGCTAAAAGCTGAAACGGCCGTCCCTGTCCCGACAATTACACTTTGGGAATTTGCTTCTGAAATTATGAATAGAAGCGGAATGAACAGTAAATATTTATTCATGACTGGTGATATGAAGTTTCCAATTTGAATCAAAAGTATCTTATTTCAAGTTTGAAAGTACATACAGACCTTTTTTATGTTAAGTTTCCAATGTTCATATGCGGGTCAGAAACTGTACCCAAAGCCAAGATTAAAAAAGCCATTTGTAGATTGAAATGCGGGCGCCTGCGGTGAAGGATTTAATATGAGCTTAGGATTTGGTTCACCTGTTTTGCTGTAAACATAGTCTGCTTTGATAATTACCCCATGTATCGGCTGAAAAGTTAATCCTGCAGTAATAAAATCTTTTTTGTTCAGATCATTTTCTATTCCGTTGGAAGGAATCTTGTTGTTCAGATCCATTGTTTCATAACGTGCAAAAAGATTAAGCGTTTTCTTTGTTTCCTTATTGAACAAATACATCAGATTGAGTCCTGCCTCTGCATAAGCGCCATAAAAAGATTCAGGTGTATTGTTTGCATATGCATTGTTGATTGCTTCAGCATCAGGAATCATAACCTGTGCGAAAAGCGCACGAAAAGTCAGCAGTTTGCCGGTGTATTGAATATTTGCTTCCATAAGTGAAACAGGGGAACCGAAGACGCCACTCTCCAAATTCAGACTGTCGGCATCACGTTTGTTAAGCCCCACTGTGCCCCCATAGTATCCGCTTACCTGGAATCTGAAATCTCTTAAGTAATAAAGTAATGATCCTGTAGCAGCGAGGTTTGATGCGGTTGCATCACGACCTTCAAATCTGCCACCGCGGATTCCGGATCCATTTTCAAAACCGGCCGAATTCAATCCGTTCACTATTCCAAAAGTATAATTAAGGCCGTTTATTTTTGAAAAGTTACCATAAATGCTGATACCTATCTCGCGCCACGTTGCCGGAATAACAAGTCTTTCAACATAAGGTCTGTTATTTCCAAAATAAGTTGTAGGCAGGTGGTTCTCGTTGATAATTCCCAGGCGCGGCGTAAACAAACCTGCTGCTAGGTAGGCATTCCTGCAAATATTAAATCTCAGGTAAAATTGTTCAAGGGCCAATTCACCACCCGCTTCTCCTCCTTCAATTTTTGCATCTTCCAGTTCCAACTCACTGAAAAAAGAAATTTTGCTGCTGAAACGATGGCCGATAAAAAGTACACTCCTTGTGATGTTAATATGGGCGGTTTCATCATTGAAGTCATATTCTGCTTTGAGCTCGCCATATCCGGAGATGAAAGTATTTGCATCACGGGTGTCAAGATTCGCTTGTAAAGAATCTTCTCTTGTGAGAATCTGGGCCTGGGTAGAAATGAGGGCAATTGTCAGGAGACTTGTAAGTGTAAATAAACGCATATATGTATTGTTTAAGTATGTAATTGTTATTTAGAATGATTCTAAAGAAGCTGCAAAGATGTAAATTTTTCTTCAGTTGTTCCTTTTCTGAAAAAAAAATTCGGGATTTTCATTTGGTGGAAAATGGTTGGTATTTGGACTCTTACCGGGCGCCCCTGATACAGAAATCGGAGCCTTTTTATGATTAATGTCATTCCCCGCGGATCTGGGAATTTATTCCGTTAAGAATTATATTTCCACGAAAGTATTGCGCTTAAATTAATCTTCAGATATATTGTTTCTTTGTAAACCAGAAAATTGTTGAAATATATTTATGACCGAATTAAAAATCAAGCATCTCGCTCTTTTAATTATGCTCCTGTTATCATCCTGTAAGGACAAAAGAGAGCAAACAAAACCGGTTGTCGAAAAAATTTCAGAATCCGTTTATGCTTCAGGAATTATCAAAAGCAAAAATCAGTATCAGGTTTTCAGTACGGTGAACGGACTGGTTAAAGATATTATGGTCAGGGAGAGCGACATTGTAAAAAACGGTGATGTATTGATGATTATTCAGAATGAGACTTCAGGCCTGAATGCAGAGAATGCTCGCCTGGCGGCAGAGTTTGCAGACATCAATTCAAATGCTGATAAACTCAACGAATTTAAACTGGCAATTGATCTTGCCGGTATGAAAATGAGAAACGATTCGCTGCTTGCTGTGCGTCAGCGGAATTTATGGAGTTCATCAATCGGTACCTTAAACGACCTAGAACAGCGTGAACTTGCGTATAAAAATTCTTCCGCCGGTTACCAGTCACAATTACTCCGGTATAATGATTTAAAACGGCAATTGAATCTTTCTTCTGATCAGGCAAAACGGAATTTACAGATCAGCAGGAGTATTGAAAATGACTACCAGATAAAAAGCGGGGCAAATGGAAGGGTATATAGTATTCTGAAGGAAAAGGGAGAGTTGGTTACACCTCAAAGTCCCATTGCAGTTATTGGCGATAGCGTTGATTTCGATATAGAACTTCAGGTTGACGAATACGATATTGCAAAAATCAAGACAGGTCAAAGGGTATTGTTTAGTCTGGATAGTTATAAGGATAAAATTTTTGAAGCAGAAATTTATTCTGTTGAACCAATCATGAATGAACGCACGCGTTCATTTACTGTCAGCGCAGTTTTTGTTACTCGTCCTGAAACTCTTTATCCTTTTTTAACGGTTGAGGCCAACATCGTTTTGAATGTAAAAGAGAAGGCGCTAACGATCCCGGTAAATTACCTGATCGATGGGACTTATGTTCTTAATGAAGATATGGATAGCATCAAGGTAGTTACGGGCTTGAAGGACTACGAGAAAGTGGAAATCGTGAGCGGGATATCGGAGATTGATGTTATCATTAAACCACTGAAATGAACTTAAGGCTTCTCATCCGAATTGCAAAAGCTTTATTGCTTGCGCGCTGGAAGCAAACGCTGGTGGCAGCCATAGGTGTGACTTTCAGCATTACCATGTTTGTTACACTTTTGGGATTTATGACAGGACTGAATGATCTGCTTGACGGATTAATATTGAACAGGACGCCACATGTTAGATTGTTCAATGAGATAAAGCCTGACAAACTGCAACCCGTAAATTCAACAATTGGGTTCAAGGATGGATATAATTTTATCAGTTCTGTAAAATCAAGCAACAGTCATCAGGAGATTTTTAACAGCGATGCAATCATTCGGGCAATTAAAAATGACAAGCGTGCGTTGGGAGTTGCGCCAAAATTGAATGCCCAGGTTTTTTTTAATGAAGGTGCCCTGGATATTACAGGAGTAATCAATGGCATTGATGTAGACGCAGAAATGAAATTGTTTTTTTTCAGTGATTACATCACCTCGGGTTCTGCCCTTGACATTAAAAATGTATCGAACAGTATTGTTCTGGGAAAAGGGCTTGCTGATAAACTTCTGGCTAATATCGGAGATGTAATACAAGTAACCACCAGCAAGGGAGATCGCATTCCACTCAAGGTTGTTGGATTCTTTCAATTAGGTTTACAGGAATTTGATAAAACCCAAAGCTATGCCTCCATCAGAACTGTGCAAAAATTGTTGGCGAAGCCAAATAATTACATTACTGACATTCAGGTAAAACTAAAGAACATAAAGGAAGCGCCCGAAATTACCAAAGAATATGCGGGATTATTTGAAACGGATGCTGAGGATATCCAGACTGCCAACGCACAATTTGAAACCGGAAGTCGTGTGAGAACGATCATATCATATGCCGTTGGCATTACCTTGCTTGTAGTGGCAGGTTTTGGTATTTACAATATATTGAATATGATGATTTATGAAAAAATGGATTCCATAGCCATATTAAAAGCAACCGGTTTTTCCGGATGGGATGTGAATCGCATTTTTATTTTTATTGCATTGACCATAGGGATATTCGGAGGTCTGCTTGGTTTGCTTTTTGGTTTCTTGTTGTCGTCTGCAATAGATATTATACCATTTAATACGGCATCATTACCTACTGTAAAAACATATCCTATAAATTACAGTCCTGTTTTTTATTTAATAGGTTTTCTTTTCTCATTCATCACAACTTATTTTGCCGGTTTATTTCCGGCACAAAAGGCCAGCAAACTGGATCCTGTAATAATTATCAGAGGAAAATAAATGACAGATATAATTCTTGAAGCAAGGAATATCACAAAGTATTTTCATGATCCCGTAAGCGTGAAGGTGCTCAATGACATCACTTTCTCAATATCGAGGGGTGAGTTTGTTTCTGTCATCGGAAAATCGGGATGTGGTAAGTCAACCTTACTTTATATTCTTTCAACAATGGATACCGATTACGAAGGAGAGTTGTTGATCGATAAGGAAAGTATGGGAAAGCAGAAAGCAAAAAAGCTTGCATCGGTGCGAAATGAAAAAATAGGATTTGTTTTTCAGTTTCATTATTTGATCAACGAATTCTCTGTTCTTCAGAACGTGATGTTACCCGGTTTGAAATTAAATAAGTATTCAGAACCTGAGGTCGAGCATCGTGCAATAGAGCGATTGAAAATGCTTGGCATTGAAAAACTTTCAATTAAAAGGGCAAATCAGATTTCAGGAGGAGAAAAGCAAAGGGTAGCCATTGCCAGGTCTCTTATTAATGATCCACTCATCATCATGGGGGATGAACCAACAGGGAATCTTGATAAAAAGAATGGTGAAGTAGTGTTTTCCATTTTGAAAGAGCTTGCCGAGGAATCTAAGCAGACAATTCTGGTTGTAACTCATGATCAGGAATTTGCTAAAAGTACCCATCGGATCATTGAAATGGAAGACGGAAGAATCATCAAACAATAAATTTCTTCAGGCTGTGTGTTTTTATTTTTCATAGCAGATTGTTGATTGAAGAATGATTAACTTTCCGGCATGGATGGTTCAACTAATTAATGATCGGGATAATGACAATATCGAAAACACAACGAATCGAAGTCAGGGAATTAAACTCGGCAGATACCGCATTTATTGTTGAGCTTTTAAATACGCCTTCATGGCTCAGGTATATCGGCGACAGAAACGTAAAGGGTCCTGCAGACGCGCTGGCCTATCTTGAGAAAGGTCCGATGAAGAGTTATAAAGTGCATGGTTTCGGACTGTATTGTGTAGTATTGAAAGATAGTAATATTCCTATCGGTATGTGCGGCCTGATAAAAAGGGATACCTTGGAAGATGTGGATATCGGATTTGCATTTCTCCCGCAGTACGAAGGGAAAGGATATGCAATGGAATCAACAACATCAGTTTTGGAGCATGCGAAGAAACTTGAATTGAAACGTGTGGTTGCAATCACCTTGCCTGATAATGAAAGGTCGATCAGACTACTTAAGAATGTAAATATGAATTTTGAAAAGATGATTCAGTTTCCGGATGACAAAGAGGAGCTGATGCTTTTTTCTATTGATCTGACAATTTGAAAATTGCAATTACAGGTATTGGCGGAGTTGGAGGATTTTTTGGAGGCCTCCTTGCAAAGCACTTTGCCGGCAGTTCAACAGAAATATTTTTCATTGCTCGTGGAGAAAATGAAAGAGCGATAAGAGAAAAAGGTCTTCGCATGCAGACCATGAGCGGTGATTTTACTGTACATCCTGCGATGGTAACCAATGAACCCGGAGATATAGGGAAGGTAGATCTCTTTCTGTGTTGTACTAAAGGTTACGACCTTGAAGAAGCGATTCTTCAATGCAGACCTTGCATCAGTGAAAAGACAATTTTACTTCCGTTATTGAATGGCGTTGATGCGAAAGAAAGAATCTTAAAAATACTGCCCGAAAATGAAGTTTGGGATGGATGCGTTTATCTTGTATCGCGGTTGGCTGAACCCGGTCTTGTAAAGGAAACCGGAAACATCAGGAAATTATTTTTTGGGTCGGAAAGTGGTAAGCCAGATATGCTTGAAGCCATCGAGAGAATTTTCCTTGATGCAGGCATTGAGGCAACCTGGTCCCGGAATATTGAAGAAACGATATGGGAGAAATTTCTTTTCATATCACCAATCGCAACAATTACTTCTTATCTTGACAAGACAATCGCAGAAGTATTTGCTGATGAGGAAAGTGAAAAATTGCTTCAGCAGCTTCTTTCAGAGATAAAGGAAGTGGCTGATGCCAAAGGGATCCGGCTTTCTGAAAATACCACCGCAAAAAATATTGAGAAAATGCGATCGCTGCCTCCCGGAACAACTTCTTCGATGCACAGTGATTTCAGGAAAGGCGGAAGTGCTGAAGTTGAATCTCTGACAGGATATGTAGTCCGCCTCGCTCAAGGCATGGCTGTATCAACTCCTGTTTATGTTAAGATGTTTGAAAAACTCCGGCGTTAACACTTTCGGCAGCATATCAAAACGACTTTTCTCTATACTTGCGTTTCAAAAAAAATAACAAGATGCATAAACTAGCAACTCTATCCATTTTAATTTTCCTGTTTTCATCCTGCATTTCTGAGAAGGAAAAACACCAGACGGAAGTTCAGTCCTATCTTGACACATACAATCAAAAATACAAAGAGCTATATAGTGCATCGAGTGAAGGACAGTGGCTTGTTCAGACACATATTGTGGAGGGCGACACTATGAATGCTTACAAAAGCGGGCAAGCAGATGAAGCCATGGCGAAGTACACCGGGAGTAAGGAAAATATTGATAAGGCAACAAATTACCTGAAATGGGAAGCAGACCTAACGGAATTGCAATCCAAGCAACTGCACAAAATTCTTTTTCTGGCGGCAGGTAATCCGGAAAGTGTTAGCGAAGTGGTGAAAGACCTGATCAAATCCGGAACAGCGCAAACCGAAAAAATGTATGGCTTCAAGTTCACAATTGACGGAAAGGAAGTAACGCCCAATGACATCAATAAAATCCTCTCTGAAAGCAAAGACCTGAATGAAAGACTTATGGCATGGCAGGCAAGCAAGGAAGTGGGCGTTGCATTAAAAGATGGCCTGGTCCATTTGCGGGATCTTCGCAACAAAGTGGTGCAGGCACTTGGTTATGATGACTATTTCTCTTACATGGTTTCTGAGTATGGAATGAAACGGGAAGAAATGATGGACCTGTTGTATAAGTTCAATAAGGAGTTGTATCCGTTGTACCGCGAACTGCACACTTATGCAAGGTATGAACTGGCAAAGAAATACAATGTGAAGGATGTTCCTGATTTAATCCCGGCTCACTGGCTTACCAATAAATGGGGGCAGGACTGGAATGAAATGATCAACGTGGAAGGTCTGAATCTTGACAGTGCACTAAAAACGAAGGATGCAGAATGGATCGCAAGGCAGGGTGAAAAATTTTATGTCTCCATCGGATATGATTCGCTGCCAAAAACTTTCTGGGAAAAATCATCGCTTTATCCTGTGGCAACAGATGCCGGTTATAAAAAGAACACCCATGCCTCTGCGTGGCACATGGACCTAGATAAGGACGTGCGTTCACTCATGAGCATTGAGCCCAATGCTGAATGGTATGAAACAGTTCACCATGAGTACGGGCACATTTATTATTACATGACATACAGCAGGCCTGAAATACCATATCTTGAGCGTGAAGGCGCCAACAGGGCCTATCATGAAGCGCTTGGAAGCATGATGGGGCTGGCTGCCATGCAGAAACCATTTTGCGTTGGTCTTGGACTTGCAGATTCATCAGCCCATGTAGACATGATGAAACAGTTGCTTAAAGATGCAATGAACTATGTTGTTTTTATTCCGTGGAGTGCAGGGACAATGAGTGTTTTCGAGCATGATCTTTATGCAAAGAACCTCTCACCTGATCAGTTCAACAGTCGTTGGTGGGAAATTGTAAAGCAATATCAGGGCATTGCGCCTACTACAGAAAGGGGAGAAGCGTTTTGTGATCCAGCAACCAAAACACACATCAATGATGATCCGGCGGGCTATTATGACTATGCGCTTTCTTTTGTGTTACTGTTTCAGGTTCATGACTACATCGCAAAAAATATTCTGAAGCAGGATGTGCATTCAACAAATTATTTCGGCAATAAAGACGTAGGTAAGTTCATTCAGGAGATCATGAAGCCCGGCGGTACGGGAGACTGGAGAAAGCTGCTTAAAGATAAAACAGGTGAGGACCTAAGTGCACGTGCAATGCTCGATTATTTTTCTCCTTTGATGAGTTGGCTAAAGGAACAAAACAAGGGACGTGTTTATACTTTGGCGGACATGAAGTAGAGAAAGGGAGAAAGGGAGA
>CAYHHK010000007.1:5468-16417 GCA_964356415.1 uncultured Flavobacteriales bacterium | reverse complement strand
AGGGAGAAAGGGAGATAGGGAGAAGAGGTTCTCCGATTCTCTTTTTCTGGACCTGCGATAACTTTTTTAAGGAAGTTACAGTATAAGACAACCGTCTCTTACTAAACTCAACTTCCTGAATGAACCGGAATTTTATTCTCGCATCATTGCTGCTAGCTATTGCCGTAAACTTCGCCATTATCGGCTGCCATCGAAAGGGTGATAATGAAACGAACGTTCACCCTGATTCGGTGATGTCTCAGGCAATCGCCCAATCGGATTCTATGATTGTTTCCCCTGACACATCAAAAAATCCATACAAAGATGCAGTCGTGGAAATAAAAACTTTTTCGAATGAGGCCGACCTGAAAGGATATGGGTATGACATTTACCTCAACCAGAAATTATATGTGCATCAGCCACATGTACCGGCAGTTGCCGGGAGCAAAGGTTTTTCAACTCCTGAAAATGCGAAAAGGACAGGCGAGTTTGTTGCATACAAGATCAGGAACAACATCATGCCGCCGAGTGTAAGCCCTCGGGAGCTTGATAGTCTGGGTGTATTGAAATAATACCAAAACATTTTTTGGCGGGCAAGGAACAGTAAGCAACACCGGCTATTTATTGCCTCTGTAAGCAGCATCTGCGGGGAGGATCTTTGCATTTTTATCGAACCAGGCATGGTACCCCGCATTTTTAAATGCAGAGATCAACGAATCATTCGGAATCTGTTGCCGCATCCTGATCAATACTTCTTTTCGTTCAAAATTTATCTTGTGTGAATGAACCTTATAACCAAAAGTGCGCAATGTTTCTTTCACCTTGTCCATATCCTCTTTCGATGCTACCTCATCGAGTTTGATTATCGTTAGAGACGAAAAAGGATTTACCTGTCGTGCAACAGGTTCTTCAGGCGGCTGCGCAAAAGGTTTTGCAGCACAAATGATCACCAGAAACAAGAATAGCAGGAGGTCAAAAAGAACCGTTCTTTTCATTTACACATAAAAGAACGACAGCCTGGAATGAAGGTTGGGAAACTGTAAGAAAGTGGAATTGATTTCTAATGATTGGGAAGAATTTGTAATTCGCTTTACACGGTAATCATGAAAACTCTCAAAACATAAACCCAATTGTACTTTCCAGGAAATCCGCTTTGCCAAAATTTGTTTTTATAAAAATGCCTGCAAAGAACTGGTGGTGTGAGGTCAATATTGCATTTTTAAAGTAGTAATTTATGCCGATACGGGCGAGGAATAGCGATTCCATTCTTGTGATCGCATTGTTTTCATGTTTGATCTTCTGGATATCACGGTGATATGGATTGTATATAAAGACACCTCCCTGCGTACAAAGGCTGAAATGTCCTATGAGGAATTCATGGCCTAAAATGAACAATAAAGAAGAAGCTTTTATCCTTTGGTTCGAAGCGTAAAATGTTGTTGTGTGGATGGTATCATAAACTCCGGAGTTATAATAAGCTTCTAACCCAATCTGGTAGCGGGATATTTCATGGTAATTGCGCGACATATAAGCCTGAAGCAGATAGATCCCATAGTGCTTATCACCAACGTAATCAGTTGTTCCTCCGCGCTGGTTTATTCCCACAGCAGTTCTTAAATTAAAATGAAAACGTTTGTCTGTTACAAACGCATCATAGTTTCGAACAGGCTCTTCACGGTGAGCAGAATACTTAATACCGATTCCTGCTGAGGGCATGTTGGCTCCGAGATTTGGCAGTTTGAAGTGTGAATTTGATCCATGATGAATATTGATGTTAACAATAACCGAAATGGTTTTTGATACAGCGAACCCCAGTCCCAGAGAGGCAGCCGGCATAAAAGTGATCCTGCTCCCGGTAAGTGTATTTGTTTCATTCGTTTCCGGGTCAAATGGTTTTGTAAAATATGCAAGGCCCAAACCAAGCCTTTCTTCGACATAGAATTTTGGCCCTATTTTTTGCGAAAAAGAAAGTTCAGGGACTATAAAATAAATATCTCCAAGGACCTTGTCATTCCCGAGGCTACAGTATCCGGCTTGAAATGAAAACACAGGATACCTGTAGAACCTGTGCCAGAAAAGGCTTCCGCTAAGTCTGATTCCGGAATGTACTACTATTATGTACGGATTCTTCAGTCTTTCAGGAAATGTTGGGTAGTTTTTTACGAGGTAACCCGAATGAAAATCAATTTCAAAAAAGTCAGGATGAAATAATGGCTGACAGAATCCATTGACAGAAAAAAAAATGATAAAAAGGAATATCCGGAGACGTCTCATTCTGTGAGTGCTATCCTTCCGAAAAAACAGGATATTTTGCTTGGTTAGCACTTAACTTTGTTTATCAGATTGTGGTTGATATCCAAATTGGGAAACGCATTGAGGTCCAATGGTAAATTCAAAAGTTAATGACTTGATTTAACTCAGCATAGCTTCCGGCATTGACAATTTTCCCTTTGGGCCGAAACTCAAATCTCCATGCATAATTTCCTCCGCATTTTTCAAGGTGAGTAATTCCTGCACCAACCGGAATGTTGGAAGATGACTTCTGCTTCCAGTTGCTGTAAGGAGGATTGTGATAGTCCCTTTCATCTTCAAAACCGGAATTGGGTATTGTTCCGCTGTAGTCAAAGTCATCTATCCAAAGCTGAATTGCATTGCTGCAGTCTTGAATGCACTTTAGCCTAATGGCTATTTTATGTTTCCCGGAAAGGGATGCATTGTGATTAATTCTTTTCCATTTCCAAACTTCTGAAGCATCGAATTCCAGTACAACTATTTCGTCAATTAATAATTGTACTTTGTAAAAACCGGCAGCAGGATGTTGTCTTGCCGTGGACTTGATTGCTGCATTGATACCATTCCCATGAACAATTTTTGTTTGCACCGTAACAGATGGAATACCGTCAGCATTGAATACCCGCAATTTCGGTGTATAGGTTCCCGGAACCAAATATTCATGGACACGGAGTTTTTCATTCATTACCGGCATTGAACCATCTCCCCAGTACATTTCATAATATGAGGATGTTGGTGATGAGTAATTAAAAAAGTACCGATCCATTTTATTGGAATCAACAGAAAGTGAGCAGACAGGCCTTTTCATCTCATTGCTGTTGTAATGGTTATTCAAAACACTAATTGTTGCACACTGATCGGTACTTGAAATCCTTCCAACGGTACTGTCACCGGCAAAATAATTATCCTTTACCACGATCCATCCGGTATCAACGGCAGGTACGGGCAATTGCCATCCTGCTTTTTTTTCGATAAAATAATTTCCAATGATCGATTCACCAATTCCGGCTTTGAGGTCAGGATTTTTATGTGATTGCAAAGAGTTGTCAATCACACATCCAATTACACTCCAGGCGCCCAGCTGTCCACCGGCATCTACGGTCTCTCGGTTATCCTCAAACAAACAGTTCCTCACCACACCTACATTACCTGGTTTTCCTTCGAACCAGACACCGTATCCATACCCTGCATTTTTATTGGATGCCAGATAACATTGTTCGATCAAGGCGCCTTGATACCTGTGCATATACAAGGCAGCCCAGCCAAAGCAGGTGATGGAGCAGTTCTCAATATGAAACGAATCTGCATGACAACGGATGGCTGTCTGGGCAAATTTATAATCAAGCGTCCTTATATCGCAATCAGAACCCTTCAATACCAGGCCCTTGATGGTCACATTTTTTCCTGTGATGGTAAATGATTCATAGAATCGGAATTTTGTAAACCATAAATTGGATGTGATCACATGGTTCTTATCAGATTCGATGGTTACATTTTTCCCGGTGATATTTGCGCGTTCCATCAATTCGAAACTGCCTGCAATAAAAATTTTATTACCATCTTTCCTTATTTCCTTCAGCAAATCATTTGTATTGCTGACAAAGACATAACCCATTTCTTTTGCTTTTTCTTTGCTAAGAACCGGGTAAGTGGGTACTCCACCACGCTGTGCCACACAATTGGATTTGAAAAGTATAGAAAAAAAGATAATGAACCGGTAGCGCCTCATGGTTTTTACGGGAAAACAGAAGTCCCCTTCTTCACTATAAATTGCCTCCCCGGTTTATTTTTGGAATGCTTCACAGTATAACAAATTTTTTATTTCATAAAAGGAAGCCTCTGAAACTAAACAGGCATTTTAAAGAAAATGTACGCTTCTACTGTGAATCAATGTCGAAGAATTAAAACTGATTTGAGGAAGTGCAAATATGCAGATTTCCAAGGGTTTCCTAATAGCCAGAGGCTAAAAAAAATGGGCAGGTCTGTTTTTTTTGTTGTAATCAGAATAATTCCTACTTTGCAGTTCAAACCTCTAAAAAAAACTCTAATGAAACGACTTTTACTAACATCAATTGCGGCATTTATTTTCGCTTCCAATTCATTTGCAGGCAGCGGTGGTCCTGATGCATATGGTTACACATGGCGTGACAACCTTGAAGTTAACGGACCTGTCTACAACTGGATTGACGTCATTAGCAGGCCAGGTGCAACCTTGGTAGAAAACCTCAGCGATGACAATACAGAAGGTCCGTTCCAGATGTTATTTGACTTTCATTTCTATTGGTATGATGTTAACCAGTTCTGGATCGGGAGTAATGGATATATTATTTTTCAGAACGGACAGATGTCAGCGCCATTCCCGTATATACCATCAGCATCACAACCGCAAAACTTTCTTGCTGCAATGGCAAGTGATCTGAATTTTGACGGACCGGGAAATCCTGCGCAGTGTTTTTACTGGAGAAGTCCGGCACAGGATACCGTTGTTGTTTCATGGCTCAATGTGCCATTCTGGGATCCAACCCCTCCGAATTATTATCAGGGAACAAATTCATTTCAGATCATTCTTTCTACGATAGACAGCTCTATTACTTACCAGTATCAGTCCCAGAGCGGCGTTTATGCCGGTGGTGCAGCTGTTTATATTTCTGCTGGAATTGAAAATAACTCCGGCGCAATTGGATTGCAATCAATGGTAAATCCGCCGAGTATGGGTACTTATTATTTTACCACTCCTTACGCTGTGAAATTTTATTTCCCTTCCAACTCTACCTATCAGGTAGATGATGCTTCTACCGTTTTCAATAACAATCCTACAAATGGAGGAAGGTTTCTTTCCAATTCATCCCCGGCAGCTTTTCCGATGTCAGCTTCTGTAAGAAATACCGGAAACACAAGTTTGGCATCATTTAATGTGACTAGCAGAATTGTAAACAATCTCAACCAAACGCTTGTCTTTGACAACGCGCAATCAGGTGCTTTGGCAGCCGGAGCTACTTCCAACATCACATTTACCAATACTTTCTCTCCAACTTTAACAGGGACATATATTCAGCGCACGCGGACCTTTCTGGCCGGGGACCTTGTTCCTGCCAACGACAGCATACCACTCGAACTGGTTGTTGTGGACACCACAAACATGCCTTTGCGACTCACGTTTGACGATGGTACTCCTGACGGAGTAGGAATCAACTGGCAGGGTGGAATAGGTGGGTGTGGGATGGAATTTACGCCTCCATTTTATCCTTGTAAACTGACAGATGTGCATTTTTACATTCAGGGGAATCCAAACCTGGTTGGTTTTTATGCAACGATTTATGATGATAATGGAAATCAGGGAGCACCCGGATCTCGTCTTGACTCTGTATATGTTCCATCCGGCAATTTTACTGCTCCGGGATGGGCAGATGTTCAACTAACCACTCCCATTATTATCAATAGCGGAAAATTCTATGTGGTTTGGAATATGGATGGGGACCTACTCTCACTGGGACAGGATCTAAACCTTCCGATTTCAAATAATGACTACGAAGTACTGGGAAATACTTTTGCCATTTATCGCAGCCGTGAGTTTGAAGACCTAATGATAAATGCGACAATCGATACGGTATTTACTACCGTAGGAATCAGTGAAAATGCAACTGATGATTTCTTCGGAGACTTTTATCCAAATCCGGCAACACAATATGCCGTCATGAGTTTTGAATTACCTGCAGGAAACAATGGCTTATCTTATGACTTATATTCTTCAACCGGCCAGCTTTTATACAGTGAAACGCAGCAACAGGTGGGCAATGGAGGTAATAAACTCGTAATGGACATTTCCAGTCTTCCTTCAGGAATATATTCTTGTTCGCTCAGGAGTGGAAAACTGTCGGCCATCCGTAAAATCGTTGTGTCTCATTAGACAACTGATTGAAAAATAACGAAGCCGCCTCGGATAATACGGGGCGGTTTTTTTATGTGTGTCAGGCATGAGTATTAGCAATAGGGCGTAAATCCCGAATGCGCTTTGCTGCATGAAGAGAAAGCAAATACTTTTACCCTAGAGATCTTATAATAAGTTGGCGGAGGCATTTGCGACAGCCGGAGCTGCGAAAGGTGTTAGCGCACAATAAAATTCTTATTGCTTTACGAGTTTGATTGCAACACTTCCATCTTTTGTTTGCACATGTATGAAATAGATACCTGGTTTAAGGTTGCTAACATCAACACCTAAAGTGGACGGCGAATTTTTGATTGTGGATTGATCAAACAATTCAGTTATCGGTTCACCGAGCACGTTATAAATCTGAATTGAAATTAATATGAACCCGGAGCTTATTACTACGAACTCTTTAGCAGGATTTGGAGCAATCTGAAAATTATTCTCATTGAGCAACTCGTTCACAGCAACATTAAAAGTTACAATAACAGTAACTATTGCTGAACATCCCATTGCGTCAGTCACTGTAACCGTAAATGTATCTGCACACAATGAGGTTATGGACGGGGTAGTTTCGCCATTACTCCACAAATATGTATAAGGAGTCGTTCCGCCGGATGGATTTATTGTTGCCGAGCCATCACAACAGCCGGAGCATGATGCAGGAGAAATTGTTGAGTTAATAATCAGCGGAGCCGGTTCTGTTACAACAGCATTGGATATTTCTGTACATCCCAGGGAATCGGTAACTGTAAGCATATATGTTCCGGCAACTAGCCCGGAAATGGAGGCTGAATTTTCTCCGCCGGGGGACCATAAATAAGTGTAGGGAGCTGTGCCTCCCTGAATAATTGGCGTTGCAGTTCCATTGCTATCGCCAAAGCAGGTTACGTCGGTTGCCAATATTGAATCAGTTAATTGAGGTGGTTGCTGAATTGTAATCTCGGCAACTGAAATACACTGATTAATATCAATAACGGTTCCGGTATAATTTCCTGCAGGCAAACCTGAAACGGAATCAGTTACTTGTCCGTCGGGTGACCATGAATAGCTGTAAGGAGCCAGGCCGCCAATTGCTTGAATAGACGCAGTTCCTGTGCTGTCGCCAAAACACAAAACATTTGTATTCGCCGAGGAAACTCCAAGGTTGCATAATGAACTGCTCACATTGAAGTTGTCGTAGTAAAAACTTACGGCATTACTTGTGGTGTATTTACAAACGACGCCAAACCAGGAAGAGGTATTGTACGTGACATCAGTGGCCGATGCTTCCAGTATATAATTTGTTCCTCCTGCGGTGTCAACCAGCAATTGCCAGAACCCTATGGAATCGCGTGTTACCTTAACGCCAAGGTAAAAGGCAGCTGCAATTTCTGAATTATTGCCTCGGCAAACCGAAGTTAATACGGTATCATCCTGTCTGAAGAGTTCAACGGCATCCAGTGAAAGAGCTTCACCAAACTGCAGGAAATAACCATGCAATCCGTTTTCCAGATTTGCAGAATCGGATGTGAGGTAAACCCTTGCGTTGTTATTTGCTGATGGTGGAAAACCGAGATGAATGTAAAAGCTCCATTGAAGATTTGCCAGTGAGGAAAGGTTCGCCGGGGTTGACAGGTATGCTTTTCCGGCGGCTGTATCTTTGGTCTGAAGCTGGTGTTGCACATTTACTTTAAAGTGAGATGTGTCACCGCTCCAGGCTGGACTATTGGTATAATTACCATCACTGAAAGAATCGTAGAATTGAGCTGATACTGGAATTGACAGCAAGATCAGTCCACAAATAACAAAGGAGATCGCACTGCAGGTAGTCGTAGTTTTCATATGGGCATTGTTTAACCTGAATAATGGTGTCCCAAATATAAGAGAAGAAATTTTGGCAATGGGAGTTTCCTGAATAATGCGTTTTTGGAAAAGAAATCCCATTTTTTCGGAAATTGGTTTTTGGACTCTGCGGTTATTTTTATTGAGTGAATAATAGGCTTGCGCTTACTCACACTAAAAAATGACATTTCCTAATCACTCGTTTCTCCAAAGGAAAATAACTATCAATTGTTTACAATTTTTTTTAATCTCATTAAACATACAAACTCCAGACGCATCTTACTCCCACTTTTGCCAGCAATAATGTTTGGTTTCCGAAAGCAACATTCTTTCACAATTTTAAAGTAAACATCATTAAAATTACCAATAATAAATGAACAGACGTCAGCTTTTAACTGTGAACCTTACAGAGGACATTGAACAACCCCGGCTTCAATCATCCTCCGGTTTAACACCTTATTCCGGATCCTGGACGATTGCAGAAGTAAAACATCTTTTGCGGAGGACACTTTTTTGTGCAACAAAAGCAGATGTCAATTATTTTCTGTCTCAAGGGCTTACACTAACGATAGCTGAACTCCTTACACCCGTCAGTCCTCCTGCTCCCCCACTCTATGTTTATACCAGTAACTATGCAGATCCAGATGTTCCATTTGGTAATTCATGGATAAACGCTCCGGTCAATACTCAGGCGAATTCATACCGGCTGAAATCATACAGGGCATGGTGGGTGAGTCAGTTGCTTTCTCAAAACAGAAGCATACATGAAAAGATGGTACTCTTCTGGCACAATCATTTTTCCACTGAAACGTCTGCAGTGAATGATGCACGCTATTGCTACCTACACAACACAGTGCTTCGGCAATATGCACTCGGTAATTTCAAGGACATGACCCGTTCCATTACACTTGATCCGGCTATGTTGAAATACCTGAACGGTTATCTGAATAGCGAAAACAATCCTGATGAAAATTATGGGCGTGAATTGCAGGAACTTTTTACAGTCGGAAAAGATGAAAATGGAGTACCCTATTATACAGAGGATGATGTTCAAAATGCCGCAAAGGTTTTGACCGGTTACCGTATTAACAGTACAACAATCAGCTCCTATTTTGATTCAACCCGTCATGATTCGGGGGACAAAACATTCTCATCTTTTTATAACAATACAATTATCACAGGGCAATCGGGATCTGCGGGAGCAAATGAACTTGATGAACTGCTCAATATGATCTTCAATACGCAGCAAGCCGCCGTGTTAATTTGCAGAAAAATTTACCGGTTCTTTATGTATTATACGATTGATGCACAAATAGAAGCAGATGTGATTCAACCGATGGCAACTATTCTCCGAAATAACAATTATGAAATCACTCCGGTGCTTCAGGCGTTGTTAAGCAGCGAACATTTCTTCGATGTAGCGAATAGAGGTTCACTTATCAAGACTCCACTTGACTTTTCTGTTTCATTGTGCCGGGATTACAATGTAATTTTTCCTGACAACTCCCTACTTGAAGACCAATATTCCCTGTGGTATAAAATTTACACACAGACCAATGGCATGGGACAAATCCTTGGCGATCCACCCAATGTTGCAGGATGGCCGGCTTACTATCAGGAGCCATCATTTCATGAATTGTGGATCAATGCGATTACGCTCCCGGCAAGGAATGCTTTCAGTGATAAGATGTGTAACAGCGGGTATTCCTCCACGAATAGTTCGATCGTACTTGACGTAGTGGCTTATACAACGACCCTTGATGCAGCTGATGATCCAAATCTGCTTATCCAGGAAGTTATTGACCGTCACTTAAGCCAGGACGTTTCACAGTCTATTAAAGATTACCTGAAGGCATTCCTGCTATCAGGACAACTTTCAGATTCCTACTGGACAAGTGCATGGAACGATTACCTGGGAGACCCGACTGATCCGGGATTTTATGGCATCGTTCAATCCCGTTTGACCGACATGTACATATACCTCATGGACCTGCCTGAATACCAACTCTCCTAAAAAATAGAACATGGAAAGAAGAAAATTTATTTCGCGACTTGGTCAGGCAACATTGCTGCCTGCACTGGTGAATGGCATGTCCTTTCGTGCATTCAGCCTATCTCCCCTACTGCAGGCATTGTCTTCAGCGTCGAATGAAGACCATGTGCTGGTGCTTGTTCAACTGAACGGAGGCAATGACGGATTGAATACGGTGATTCCACTGGATCAATATTCAAATCTCGCAGCAGCTCGTGCCAATATTTTAATTCCCGATAACCTTGTACTTCCACTCAATGGTTATCTGGCAACAGGACTTCATCCTTCCATGGCCGGAATACAACAACAATTTAACAATGGAAAAATTTCCATCATACAAGGCGTGAGTTATCCGACTCCGAATTTTTCACACTTCCGTGCTACAGACATCTGGCTTACTGGATCTGACAGCAACCAAACGCTTAATACAGGTTGGGCAGGTCGTTATCTTAATTATGAATACCCAAATTTCCCAACGGGATACCCGAATACCACGATGCCCGATCCGTTGGCCTTACAGATTGGCAACACACAGTCACTGGCCTTACAGGGACCATCAGTAAATATGGGGATGACCATCAAGGATCCCGACAATTTTTACAATCTGGTCAATGGGATTCAGGACCCATCACCTGCAAATAATTACGGGCATGAGTTGACATACATCAGGCAGGTAGCACAACAAAGCATGGCCTATTCATCTGTAATTACGGCAGCCGCAAGCAATATTACCCAGCAATCCAATGCATGGCCGGCTGCAGACACCAATTCACTGGCCGATCAGTTGAAAATTGTTTCACGACTTATTGCCGGTGGGCTGAAGACGAAAATTTACATGGTTAACCTAAGTGGATTTGATACACATTCATCACAAACAGATTCAGGAAATAATACAAC
>CAYHHK010000007.1:0-5368 GCA_964356415.1 uncultured Flavobacteriales bacterium | reverse complement strand
CAGGTGAAGAATATGGAAGTGGTGAGGTAAGGCAAAAGTCAGAAGGTACAGGTCTTAAAGCAGAAGAAATAAGACATAAGATAAAGATGCTTACATTTTATTAATAACTCCGCATTCAAATACACTTCCGGATAATAATCAGGTTGGTGGCAAATTCAACCGCTACTCGGCCGATGAGTCCAGGATTAAACGCTTCAAGGAATTCTTGAAAGGTGAGGATATCGCGTTTTCGGATATCACAGTCTCGGTAATCAAGAGATTTGCAGCCCATCTGAAAAGTACTCGCGAAATTTCTGAGAGAACAGTGGTCAATCACTTGGTTGTCATCAGAAGTATTTTTTCGCAAGCAATCGGATTGGAAATCGTTGATGCAAAATATTACCCTTTTGGCAAAAGCAAAATCCGCATAAAGTTCCCGGATTCCACGAAGCTCGGATTGACGAAAGATGAAGTCTTGTTAATTGAAAATGTAGAACTTGCGCCCAACTCTCCAATCAATCACGCAAGAAACCTTTGGCTATTTTCTTTTTATTTTGCTGGTATGCGTCTATCGGACATCCTGCGTCTGCGGTGGTCGGATTTTCAAAATGACAGGCTGCATTACACAATGGGGAAGAATCAGAAGACCGGCTCTTTAAAAATTCCTGATAAGGTAAAGGATATTCTCTTGCAGTATGAAAACAAAAAGAGATCAGACGATGATTTAATTTTTCCTCATCTTAAAATGCTGCCCGACCTCTCCGATTCTTTCGTAGTTCAGAAGAAAATCAAAAATGCTGACCACCGCTTGAATGAGTCATTGCGAGCTTTAGCGGAATCCCTGAAAATAAAAAAGCAACTCACAATGCATATTGCCCGCCACACATTCGGAAATATCTCTGGCGATAAAATTCCGATTCAAATGTTGCAGAAATTATACAGGCACTCTTCCATCACAACAACGATTGGATACCAAGCAAATTTCATTCATAAGGATACAGATGCTGCATTGGATGCAGTGGTGGGATTTTAATGTAAGAGGTGACTCAAACTATGCCCATGCAAATGAGTCTCTCATACAAATACCTGTATAAAGAAAAACTTTATATTAACCATGACTGGTTACTTTGGTTATATAAATAAATGTTTTGATTAAATTACATGATGCCATAAAAGGGCAAGAAGCATTATGGCAGAAAAAGGCAACCATAAAACTATCGACCAAGCAATTAGTTGATATTTTATGTTATTGGGACCAAATCGTTCCTTGTATCTTTCATAAATATTTTCAAACTTTTTATTTTTTATATATGCGAAATATAAAAGGTAATAAGATAATATTGCTGCGATTGGAATTACTAGTGTTCGATTTGAGCCAATAATCCCAAGTACTTCGTATCGATATATTACTGATAGAAGTAAGGCCCAGATGGCAATGCCGACAGTAAGGATGTATGCCGCTCGTTCCTGAGAGTTATCGTAAGAATTCGGATGACGAGGTCTTCCATTTCTGTAAAACCAATCATATATTGAAATGTATAGAAAGCTAATGAAATTCATAGTTTATTATCTTATTTAGTGCTCTCTGATTTGATCAACAATTGCTGCGCCAACATTGAAAATTAGTTCGGCTTCCGCACCACCCGAAACCATAAAAATAACTTGACCAATGGCCGCTACACCGTCAAACCAATTTTCTGATGGATTATCTAGAAATGAGTTTGCCCTATTAAAAATACTTACCACCCCAAGCGCCTTTCCAAAGACCTTAACACCTCTTGTAAGTAGATTTACTTCCTTTTTCCACGCTTCCTTGGCTGCTAAATGAACAATATTCATTGATATTTCTCCGCCATGTATCCCTTCTGCATAATTATGTGGGATTGAAGGCATATCCGGACCTGGATAATAGTTGTTGGGATTTCCCAAATTAAAATCTGTTATAAAAGTCTCTGAAGTGACTTCTTGCTTTGCATACACTTGAACTCCATCACTGTAATCTATGCCGATTGCAGGTAGATGGGTAGACGTATAATCATAAAAATCAAAAGCCTGATTTCCATAAATTTGATAGGAATGTATTGAATATTCCGTGTGGCCAAGAAGTAATTCCCCCTTGTTATTAATTGAAAAGACTTGCCCATTTCCTGAAGCCATAACAGTACTTCCTGAAATTGCCATCCAATCCATCTGCTCCTGGCTTGGTGCTAACCAATAGCTTCCACCCCTGTTCATAACAAAAGGCATTCCGCCACCTCCCGGAGTTCCTGCTGCCATTGCAGCATTGTAATTCATCTGGGTGAGTTGCTTTTGAATATTCCGCATGCCTTCCGCCTGAGCGTTTGCTACCATGCCGCCTGCACTTGGTCCGGTATGTACCCAGCTACCGAGAGGATCAACCTGACTAACCGGATTATCACCCATTGCAATGTAGGGATTGAAAAATTGACTCATGGGGTCTGCGACATTCCACCTACCAAGGGCCGGATCGTAATGCCGGAAAAAGAATTCTTCATGGTAGCGTTACGATTTCCCTTCGTTTTAAGAACCATGGTTTTTAAAAAAAGTCACTATAAAAACAAAAAAAATAAATGTAAAGATAAGAACGCTCCAAACAAAAAAAGATCATGCTGTCGGAAGTCATTTTGAAATCAGATATACCAATACCCATGGAAAAATAAGAGTTAAAATAATCAAAATTCCTTTTAAATATTTAAGTGGTTTGCTTTCATTTTTCCAACGTTCCTTATATCTGCTGTAATTCTTACTATAGGTACGGTAGTTAAATATAACTAATAAAAAGCCCAAAAATACAGCAACATTTTTAAATAAATATGAATAGTTTTGCAATTGAGATCGGTCGATGAAAATTCTTAAAATTAATATAACAGAGCAACCGATTATAAGAATTTGAAACATACTGATGGCAAGAATAGCAGTAAAACCCTGACGACCATCCCACTTGAAATATGCTTTTGTTATGCGGTAAAACATATAACTAAAAAATGATCTTAGTATTTCCATTTTATTAATGTCTAAATGTTGCATCAAGGCCAGAGCCGATTCTATCGCTTAAAGATGACCCTGTAACTATTCCTGTAGCCATATCAGCCACGCCATAGACCCAACCAAAAGGAGTAAATATCGTTGCTACGTTTAAGCCAATTTTTGCCAAATCCCCTATTGTTAATCCATTTTCGTCATTTATAGACTCAAAAGTAGTTGCAACCGCCCCTGCAAACCCGAAAGATTTTCCAACATAACTTGCAATTTTTGCAGCACCCAAAACATTTGCTCTTGCGGCCCAGCTTCCAACGCGAGACTCTGCTTTAAAGCTATATCTAATTGCATCCATGAGCAGACCTTGAGCACCAAAAATATTTGATCCAGAAGTAGGATCAGATGAATGAGGGTTTAGAAACCCGGATGAGAACTGGTCCATTGCATTTCCAAAATTACCAATCATTGTAGTTTGCGTTTCATAATGTCCGTCAAGAATCACGCTTACACTTGCGTCAATTTCAGGATACATTGACCCGAAACTGAAAGTACCTCCCATTGAAAAAGGTACCTCATAAGTATTTCCTTCCGGTGAAGTAATGATTGCAAAATCATCGCTAATATAACTTGTTGTTGTTTGAGAAAGTATCAATTCTCCTTGGTTATTAATTGAAAATACCTGTCCATTCCCTGCGGCCATTACAGAACTTCCTGAAAGTGCCATGTAATCCATCTGCTCCTGGCTTGGTGCTAACCAATAGCTTCCACCCCTGTTCATAACAAAAGGCATTCCGCCACCTCCCGGAGTTCCTGCTGCCATTGCAGCATTGTAATTCATCTGGGTGAGTTGCTTTTGAATATTCCGCATGCCTTCCGCCTGAGCGTTTGCTACCATGCCGCCTGCACTTGGTCCGGTATGTACCCAGCTACCGAGAGGATCAACCTGACTAACCGGATTATCACCCATTGCAATGTAGGGATTGAAAAATTGACTCATGGGGTCTGCGACATTCCACCTACCAAGGGCCGGATCGTAATGCCGGAAAAAGAATTCTTCATGGTAGTAATCAAGCTGCGTTTGCAAATTCTTATCCTGGTATTTGTAACCATTTTTGGTAAAGGCGGAAGCACTCCAGCTCAGTGGTTCAGATGGCTCAGGCAAATTATTATTCCCTATCGTAACTCAAATCCTAATATTATTCCGATTAATATTATTACAATAGAAACAAGAATTATTGTAAGCAATATCAATTGATATTTAAAGTTTTGCTTTTCTGATATTAATTTTCTTTTTTTCGTTAATTGATCGTATATACTCTTATTTAGCCATTTATTCAGAATAAGAAATAATAAAAAATTTACAAATAGCCCTAATAACACATAAGTTATCTTACTCAATGATAACTTTAAAAAAATTAAGCAAAAAGCCAACAATCCATTAAATAAATTGCCAACAATTAACACCAATCCAAGAAGAAGTGAAATTCTTTTTATTGGAACTTCTTTCGAGGCATTACAGCAAAGTTGAGCTAAATACAATATCATGTACGGATTTCAGGAAAGTAAATGTAAGGAAAACACAATAAAAAAAGCCAACAGTCAAAACCGCAGGCTCTCATTGGTATTTTCGTATTCCTATTGGTTCCCGATAGCTATCGGGATCGTTGAGATCAACTAAGCTTCCTCCCGCTCACTCTTCTTTGCCTCCCCATTCTTATGATAGGTGACATCCAAAGGCTTCTTCACCTTTTCCTTCATCAAAGCATAGTTGATTACTTCAATCATTTCGGTTACATAGTGAAAACGGAGGTCTTTGATGTAGTCTTTCTTGATTTCTAAAATATCCTTTTTGTTATCGGCGCAGAGGATGATGTCTTTGATGCCTGCACGTTTTGCAGCAAGAATTTTTTCTTTGATTCCACCAACAGGCAACACTTTTCCGCGGAGTGTAATTTCCCCTGTCATGGCCAGATGCTCTTTTACCTTGCGTTGTGTAAAGGCAGATGCCAAAGCAGTGAGCATGGTAACGCCTGCTGACGGTCCATCCTTCGGAGTAGCTCCTTCAGGGACGTGGATATGAATATCCCACTGATCGATAACGCGCGGATCAATATTCAGATCATCACAATGAGATTTGAGATATGCCAGTGCAATTACAGCAGATTCTTTCATCACATCACCGAGGTTACCGGTCAATGTTAGTTTTCCTTTTCCTTTGCTCAGACTGACTTCGATAAAAAGAATGTCACCACCAACGCTTGTCCAGGCAAGACCTGTAACCACGCCTGCTACATCATTCTTCATTGCTTTGTCTTTCTGAAAAATTGGTGCACCCAAAATCTTGTTGATGGCTTCTTCATCTACCACAGGGTTGTATTCCTCTTCCATG
>CAYHHK010000006.1:23751-58697 GCA_964356415.1 uncultured Flavobacteriales bacterium | reverse complement strand
AAAAAGTATTAAGTATTGAGTATTGAGTATTGAGTATTGAGTATTGAGTATTGAGACTAGATAGCCATTAATATTGTTTCCACATATTGAAATTGATAAGCAGGGATGTGCCAAAGATGAAAATTAATACTGAAGAACGATCACGAAATTCCGTGAACTGTGAACTATAAACTGTGAATGGCACTTTTAGAAATCCTTTGCATCAAGTCTGCTCATGAAGAACATGATCCTTCCGCTTTTTCTCTGTATATAAGGAGTTGGCCTTACAGGTGACCATTTCCTTGGGTTTGGGAGAACAGCAGCGATCAGGGAGGCTTCTTTGTTAGAGAGTTTTTTCGCCGGCTTGTGGAAATATTCCTGTGCAGCGGCTTCGGCTCCATAAACACCCTCCCCCATCTCGATCACATTCAGATAGACTTCCATGATCCTTTGTTTACTCCACACCACTTCAATCAGGAAAGTAAAATAAACTTCAAATCCCTTTCGTACCCAACTTCGTGCGGGAAAGAGAAAAACATTTTTGGCTGTCTGCTGGCTAATGGTACTTGCCCCTTTTATCTTTTTACCCTTATGCCTATCATTATACTCCCCTGCTTTTTTGATAGCTTTGAAATCAAACCCGAAATGCTCCTCAAAATTCTGGTCCTCTGCAGCCATTGCTGCCAGCGGCATTGCACTGCTCATCTCATCGATCGGAGTCCAGTCCTTTTTCAGTTTCAACTTCTTATCCTTTGAAAAAAGCTGTTCTCCGCACCTGATGATCATCAGCGGAGTAACGGGAACGGGAACAAAACGGAATATTATTACGGATGCTATGCTCAGTAGGAAAAACCATTTCAGGACTTTCAAAACCACCTTCAGTATTGTCTTTAACATTGATTTCACCCTCCAAACAAAAGCATTGAAAAGCCAGCATTAAATACCCCCGCCAACAGTTATGAACATTTTTAATGTCATTTTCTTGACGTTCACCAAGCTATAAGGACGTTCGCCAAATAAATTAAGTATTTATTAACAAATGCTTGATATGTTGAATTCTTTTATAAACATTTCGGAAATTAAAATTCCGGTGTTTATGGTTTTAGTTTCAAAAACACATTTTTTTTCTATTCACTTTCGGGATCGTCCAAAGTGATATTGCTATTTTTTTTTCTTCATTCAATCAATAAAATTAATTTAATAGTTCAATAAAACAAACAATTATGAAACAACAACTTACAAAATTCCTGCTTGTACTATTCTGCGCAATAACAATGGTGGCAGACGTCTTCGGACAAATGACAACCGTTTTACCAAATGATGCCGGAACCTCTGGTAATGGTCGTGCTCCTTCGGTAGCATGGAGAAGAATCCGAACGCATTACCTTATCAAAGCAACCGAGCTTGCAGCTTCAGGATTTGCCAATGGAACACAGGTTGGACAGATAGGATGGACTTATACTGCTGTTTCAGGAGGTGGTACAGTTCCGCTTATCATTTATTTGCAAAACACCAGTGATGTAACCAATACAAAGGGTACCAACTGGGCTACGGCAATTACCGGAATGACAACAGTACATAGTAATGCGACTACTGTTATTCCTGGTGGTACGGCCACACCAAATATTGTATTTAGCGGTGGTAGTTCATTTAACTACACAGGTGGTGGCGTATATGTGGCTTTTGATATGGGTTGTTATACAGGGACAACTGTAGCTACAGTCACTTCATGTAATTACCTTGGGCTTGTTGGTGGTCTTTCAGGTGCACAAACTACAGCGGTATGTCCAGGTATTGCTGCAACTACAACTGCAGCTTCAAACTTTCGGCCAGAAACACGTTTTGGGCCTCCAATTGTTCCTTGTACAGGAACACCTGCTCCGGGAAATACAATTGCTTCTCCAAATCTTGCATATCCATTTACCGGACAATGCCCCGGAGTTGCATTCACATTATCATTACAAAACTTTACCTCAGGTTCCGGTGTAACTTACCAATGGCAAAGTGCAGATGATGCAGGTTTTTCTGTTAATTTAACCAATCTTGGCACCGCTTCAACACAGGTGACAAGCCAGCTAACAGATAAATATTATCATTGTCTTGTCACTTGTTCCGGTAATACCGGAACTTCGAATGCACTGCTTGTTACTACGCAAAATAGTATTTATCAGTGTTATTGTATACCTGCATCATCAGGAACGGGATTTCCTATTACCAATGTTAACTTCGCCGGAATTAACAATAACAATGCAATCGCTAATTTAGCATATCAGGATTTTACCGGCTCCGTTGCTGCAGGAAATGTTGTAACCGGCACTACTGTTCCTATATCAATTAGTGCAACCGGACTTGCTCCTAACGTTTTTGCAGGCAATGTTTTTATTGACTGGAATCACAACGGCCTTTTCACAGATGTCGGAGAAGAAGTTCAGATAGCCACTTCCACATTGACTCCTATTGTTTACACCGGAAATGTTACGGTGCCCGGTGGCGCATTTATTGGAACAACAAGAATGCGGGTAATGCATAAGTTTTCTACCTATTCAACTTCTTGTTTTACCGGAGGAAATAATTTAAATGCGCATGACTACTTAATAAACATTACCGCTCCTCTTCCTTGTACTACTCCTGCTCCGGGTAATACACAATCTACTTCTGTTTTAGTTTGTTCAGGCGCAAGTTTTACTTTGTCGCTTCAAAATGCAACAGCGGGCATAACAGTTACATACCAGTGGGAAAGCGCTGATGATGCAGGTTTTACAGTTAACTTAACCTCCCTTGGAACAGCTTCTACACAGGTAACCAGCCAAACATCTGCAAAATATTACAGGTGTCAGGTTACTTGTTCTGTAGGTCCGGTTACAACAGCATCTAACCCAGTATTTGTTAACTTGAATACTGATCCGTGCACATGCCTTAGTTACTGTGCATCCACACATGCCAACGGCTGCGCAACTGACGCAATAATAAAAGTGAAAATCGTCGGTACAACCCTTGACAATTCATCAACTTGTAGTGCCGGTTCTTATCAGTTTTACAATGGTGGCGGCTCTCAAACCGGAACTATGATCATAGGAGATCCATACACATTAGAAATCACCTTTGGCACAGATCCTGACCAGTATAGTGCTTTCTGGATTGACTATGATAATAACGGACTTTTTGATGTTGGTGAATATATTGCAGCCAGTGTCGTTTCCCCGGGAGCCAGTGGAACAACATCTTATACATTTACGATACCCGGAACAGCTACCGTTGGTAATCACCGCATGAGGGTAATAGGTGGCAATGACGTTGCGGTTTCAAATACACCTTGTGGAGCTTCTTCAAGTGCATTTGGCGAGACGGAGGATTACTGTGTAAACCTGGCGCTTCCGTTTGCCTGCACAGGTACGCCAGCTCCGGGCAATACAATTGCAAGTGAAAATCCTATCTGCTCAGGAAAAAACTTTACTTTATCACTGCAAAATTTCACCTCTGGTACCGGCGTTACCTACCAATGGCAAAGTGCCGATGATGCAGGTTTTTCTGTAAACCTAGCTAACCTTGGAACTGCTTCAACAGAAGTGACCAGTCAAAGTTCTGCAAAATATTACAGGTGTCAGGTTACTTGCTCCGGTAATACAACAGCGTCGAATTCACTTCAGGTAACAATGCAAACAAATCCTTCAGCTTGCTATTGCCTGGGAACTACTTCTCTTGCCGGCTGTACTTATGGATTGGATATTGAAAGTGTAATAGTGGCCGGAATAAATAATCCTACTACCTGTGGCGGATCATTGCCTAACATGTACACTGATTATAGCTACATCAGCGGAAACGTTGAACAGGGATTATCTTATTCAATCACTGTCGGCAGAAGTACATTTGTAAATAACGCTTGTGTTTTTGGCGTATGGGTTGACTGGGATAACAACTACTCATTCAATGATGCAGGAGAATACATGGCAATATTTCTGACAGGCGGCGCAGGAGTAGGGCAGCAAAGCAACAGTGGAACTTTAAACGTTCCTCCAGGAGCAACCTTGGGCGCACATAGAATGAGAATCCGTTCTAATTTTTCTACCGACCCGGGCCAGGCAAGTGTATGTGCTCTCTATGCAAACCCAAGTGAACAGGAAGATTACACACTTAATGTTGTTTCACAATGTACCGGCACACCTGTTGCAGGTACTACGGCTTCATTTTCGGCATTGGCATGCCCTAGTGTACCTTTCACTCTCTATATACAAGGATCAAGTCTTGCTTTGGGCTTGACATATCAGTGGGAGTCGTCACCTGACAACATTGCACCATATGTTCCTATTTCAGGAGCTACAAATGCAAGCAGAATTCAAACCCAACAGACATCTACGTATTATCGTTGCGTAGTTACCTGTAGTAACAGCGGATTTTCCGCAAATTCTACTCCGCTGCAGATGAACCTTAATACATTTGCAAATTGCATCTGCAATACCCCAGTTTACAGTTCAGTTGGATGTACAGGCACTACAGCAAACGACTACATCGGGCAAGTTACTTTTGCGGGAATAAATAATACAACAGGTTGCGGAGCAACTTCTCCTAACTATCAGTTTTTCGGAGCACAGATTGCCAACGTTAATCAAACTGTTACTTATCCAATAACCATCTCAGCACCTGCTGCAGGTTCAGCATTCCAGCGCTTTAAAGTGTACATTGATTTTAATGACAACGCAAGCTTTGATGATGCAGGTGAAACGGTTTATAATTCAGGACCTATCAGCACAGGTGTGAATTCATCAACCGGAAACATTTCAATTTCCGCAGTAGCTCCTTTAGGAAGTCACATGTTGCGCGTTCGTTCAACCAATCCACTCTCTACCAATATTGATGCTAATTCATGCTCTGATGATGGCTTCTATGGTGAAGTTGAAGACTACACGGTTATTATTGCAGGACCTCCACCATGTTCAGGCACACCAACTCCGGGTCAAACACTTGCTTCAACACCGCTGGCATGTGGAACAACAACCATCAATCTGAGTTTGCAAAATGCCACCTCCGGAACAGGCGTTACATATCAGTGGCAATCTTCTGCCGATGCAGTATTTACCACTCCTGTTAACATGGGTACGAATTCAACTGAAACTGCAACGCAATCTTCAACATCATGGTATCGTTGTCTGGTTACATGCAGCGGGAATACCGGTACTTCAACACCTGTTCAGGTTTCATCATCTGTACCTTGTTATTGCACCAATCCTGTTCACGGAAGTGATGGTTGTGCATTGGGACTTTATATCGACAACTTTACTTTTGCGGGCATCAACAATACTTCAGGATGCTATTCAAGTGTACCTTATACAACACCATTCTATAGCTATTTCCCGAATGCAACAGCAAATGTTGATTTGGGTGTTAGTTATCCTTTCTCAATCACTACACCGGTAACCGGAGCGTTTACGCAGTGGTTTGGAATATACATTGACTATAATGACAATGGAAGTTTTGATGATGCAGGTGAGTTGGTTGCACAAACAACTCCGACGATTTCAACCGCAGTGAATACCTTCTCAGGGAGCATCCTTATTCCAAATACTTCTGCACCGGGTGTACATAAAATGAGAATCCGGTCAGGAAATGCTGCCCCTCTCAACTCATGTTCTGCCGCGTCAAGTGGAGAAACGGAAGATTATAACATGATCATTGCTCCACCTGCAACATCTGCAAGCAGCTCTTCTCCTGTTTGTGATGGTGATGATCTGGACTTATTCGCTCTGCCAAACGGAGCTACCAGTTATTCATGGAGTGGTCCAAATTTCTATTCATCTTCTTCTCAGAACCCTACAAGAACCGGAATGACGTCTCTTGATGCAGGTACATATACCTGTACAATGGTGATTTTTGGCTTTACATACACGGCTACTACAACTGTTGTTGTAAATCCGCTTCCATCTGTTTCAGCCGCAGCTTCTGCAGCATTCTGCGAAGGCACGGATGACCTGGATTTGACCGCAACTGCACCAACCGCAACAGCATGGAGCTGGAGTGGCCCCGGCACTATTACAAATGGCAATACTGCAAATGCAAGCGTATTGAGTGCACCGGCATCTGCAAGCGGATCTTATTCTGTTACTGTAACCGACGCTAACTCATGTACAAACTCTGCTTCTGTTTCAGCTACTGTATGGGCACTTCCTCCGGTTCTCGTGACCGTAATCGGCAGCAACAACCTTTGTACCGGACAAACAACTTCTGATTTGCAGGCAACAGGTGCTGTTGATTATCTTTGGACTACTTCCGAAACAACTTCCCTGATTACAGTTTCAGCCCAAGGTAATTATTCAGTTACAGGTACTGATGGAAATGGTTGTGTGAATACTGATGTAGCGGTTATCACTGAATCTGCAGCTCCGGCCGCACCGGTTATTTCTCCTGCAGGTCCCGTGGTTCTTTGCACAGATGGATTTACAACTACTTCTGCAAGTCTCACCGTTACCAATTATGCATTAAATTTATTGTGGAGTACAAGTGAAACAGATCAGACCATAAGTGTGAATTATGCTGACATATTCAATGTCACATATACGGATGCCAATGGCTGTTATTCAGTCTCAAATCCGGTAACAACATCAGTTGATAATTATTCAACTGCTCCAACAAGTGCAACTTCTAATGCTCCATTTAACAACATCTGCCTTGGTAACACAGTTACACTTTCCATGACTGGCGGAAGTTTAGGTGACAATGCACAATGGGTATGGTATGATGGTGGATGTGGTAGTGGTTCACCTGTTGCAACCGGTGCCAATCCTACTATAACACCTTTAACAGCCGGCACTCATAATTATTTCGTAAGATCAGAAAGTGTATCATGCGGAAACACTGCATGTGCTTCTGTTACCGTAACTGTAAGTCCGAACACCGCTCTTGGCACCGTTCATTATACAGCTTCAGTGCCTTCAGGATGTAATGGCAGCGGTGCTGTCTTTACTGTAAACGCAGTTGCAGGCGCAGCATTCTATAATTGGTCAGGAACATCTGGCGCATTGTTTAATGGTTTACCCGGCCCGGTTCAAACTGCTTCAAATTCTGTTACCGTAACATTTGCAACACCTCCTCCTGCCGGCGCTTCCGGTTACAGCATCTGCTGTTTTGCAGGAAATGGTTGTGCAAGCAGCAATACAATTTGCACTTGGGTTCGTGCAAAAGTTTCACAACCAGGTGTAATAGCCGGCAGTATCATTGCTTGTTTAAGTACCAATGCTGTTTATAGCGTAGGTGCAGTAACAGGTGCTGATACCTATACATGGACGGTTACAGGAAATGCAACAATCAATGGTGGCGGTGCAACCTTAACGACTGCTTCTAATAGCATCACAGTAAATTTCTTAGGTGGTTGGACAAGCGGTTCGCTGAGTGTTTATGCATCTTTGAACTGCGGCTTCAATAGTACTGTACGCAGCATGAACATCAGCAGCACGCCCGGCCAACCGGGAATCATGTCCGGTCCTGGCTATGTTTGTCCTTCCAGCACTGCCGGTTTCTCAGTTCCGGTTGTTAACGGTGCAGCCATCTATAACTGGACATGCACAGTTCCCGGGGCCGTAATTACGCCAAGCGGAAACAGTTGCAGCATATTGTTCCCTGCAACAATTCCTGCCGGTTCATCGGTTTGTGTAACGGCTGTGAGCAGTTGCGGAAACGCAAGTCCTGTACGTTGTAAAGGAATCGCTAATGGTATTCCGTCTATCCCGTCTTCAATCAGCGGACCAACCACTGGTCAGTGCGGACAATCAGGTGTATCTTATTCAGTTCTTCCTGTAGCGCAGGCTACCAGTTACCTCTGGACAGCCAACAATGGCGCAACTGTTTCAGGTCCTAATAATCTGAGTAGCGCTTCAATCAATTTCCCTAGTGTATTTACTACCTGCACCTTGACAGTTGTGGCAATAAATAGTTGTGGCAACAGTCTGGCACGTACACTTGTTGTAAATGGTGTTTCGGCTCAACCTGGTGTTATTACAGGTAACCAAAGTGTTTGTAACGGAGCAGCTGAAGGCTATTCAACCGGAGGGTCAGCAGGAGCTACAAGCTATAATTGGACAGCACCTGCAGGTGCAACCATTCTGGGTGTGCCACCATTTGGATCCAGCATTACTGTGCTTTGGGGAGCAACCAGCGGAAATATAACAGTGGCAGCAGTGAATGATTGCGGAACAAGCGTTAGCAGAAGTCTTGCTGTAGCAGTTACCTGCCGTCAGTCACAGGTTAGTGAGACGATCGGAACAACAGCAGGCCTGTATCCGAATCCGACAAGCGGCAAAACCACTGTGAAATTCGAATCAGTGAACGCAGCAAAGTATGTGATCAGTGTTGTTGATGTTACAGGCAGGATCATCATCAGTGATGAGATGACAGCTGCAGAAGGCATCAACATGCATGAGCTTGATCTTACTCAAGTATCCAAAGGAATCTACCTTGTACGCATGGAAACTGCAGGCGAGCAAACACAGCTTCTGAAAGTTACTGTTGAGTAATGAAGTAGGTTTAAATTATCAATTCAACTAATACTAAAAGCCCCGGAGGAAGTAATTCCTTCGGGGCTTTTTCATTTACTGCTCGCGGAACCATTCCGGCAACTCGATTAACATTCAATATAAATCCCGCTCCGAAGTTACAGGGCGGGATTTTTATTATAAAAAATACTTCGCAAATTTATCTCGCAGCACTCCTTTGCCTTCCACTCCACCTGCTTTGATTTCCTCCGGCGTGTGATTGCTTTGGCCTTGCCTGTTGATGCCTCCGTTGTCCTTGTTGATGCTTCGGTGCAGGTTCAGGATTGTGGTTCATCAACGGATAAGGATGGTTGTCAACGACAGGAATTTTTTTCTGAATCAGCTTTTCGATGTCACGAAGAAAAGCTTTCTCTTCTGCATCGCAGAATGAATAAGCTGTTCCGTTTGCTCCTGCCCTGCCCGTTCTTCCGATCCGGTGAACGTAGGTTTCAGGAATGTTTGGCATTTCAAAGTTGATCACAAATTCCAGGTCATCTACGTCAATGCCGCGTGCCGCAATATCAGTTGCGACCAACACACGTGTAGTTTGTGCTTTGAAATTACTCAGCGCGCGTTGACGGGCATTCTGAGCCTTATTTCCATGAATGGCTTCTGCCTTGATATGGCTTTTCAAAAGGATTTTTACCACCTTGTCAGCTCCATGCTTGGTACGTGTAAACACCAATGCAGTTTTGATGTTTTCATCCTGCAATACATCGAGCAGTAATGCATACTTATTTACTTTGTCAACAAAAAATACTTTCTGATTTATGGTGTCAACGGTGGTTGCAGATGGCGTAACTTCCACCTTGCTGGGATGATGAAGTATTGTGCTTGCCAGCTTCACAATTTCAGGCGGCATGGTCGCCGAGAAGAAAAGTGACTGTCTTTTTTTAGGTAGTGCAGCTAAGAGTTTTTTCACATCGTGAATAAATCCCATGTCAAGCATGCGATCTGCCTCATCAAGAACAAATATTTCAATGTCATGAAGAGAGATATAACCCTGGTTCATCAGGTCAAGCAAACGACCGGGGGTTGCAACAAGAATGTCAACTCCCTGCTTCAACGCATTTGTCTGAGGATTTTGATTTACGCCTCCGAAAATAACGGTGCTCTTGAGGCCTGTATGTCGCCCGTAAGCATTGAAGCTCTCTCCGATCTGAATGGCGAGTTCCCTGGTGGGTGTAACGATAAGACTTCTGATTTTTCTTTTCCTGTCATGTGCGTGTGAAGCACTCAACAATTGAAGTATAGGTATTGCAAAAGCAGCTGTTTTTCCTGTTCCTGTCTGGGCACAGCCCAACAAATCGGTTCCCTTCAATACGATGGGAATGGCTTGCTGCTGAATCGGTGTAGGTGTTGTGTAACCCTCTTCCTTCAATGATTTCAGGATGGGTTCAATAATGTGTAATGATTTAAATGGCATAAAATGATTAAAAATGAATAAATTTAATTGTGATTGGGGATCCGCAAAAGCAGAAAGGAGGAGTGTTCTGTGAGTGAATCGGGTGCAAGATAGTCTAAATTATTGAGAGCGGTCTTTTACCGGCAAGAAGTAACTTTGAGACCTAAAAAGAAGGATTCCTGCGCTGAATAATTTTATACGACGAATTTAACAAGTGGTTCCTACCTGCCGGAGAAATGATGCTATTTGTGGAGTGCTGCGCTAAAAAAGCGATTTAAATCCGGATCGACGACCTTACTTAGCAGAAGAAATGAATGACTCGTTTCAAACTCCACAGAGTGTGCCAGTCTGGTGATAAATATTGTTGCAAATTCCAAAAAAATAATTAAACTTTGTCCTTAGTCAAGATAAACTCCACTGTTCTTATCATACTTAAAATGTAACAGACATGAAAGTAAATCAATGCATCCACAGCTGTTGTGCTATCATGAAATCATCAATGGCTATTATATTATTGGTGCTTTTTAATTCTGCCATTATTCCCAACGCATCTGCCCAAAACGAAAACTGGTCAGACGCAGCTGAGAAAGATTTTATTAAAACAAGTGTAAAAAAACTGTTGCCGGTTAAATACCGAACAGTGAGACTGGACGAAAAGGCTATGCGTCAATTTTTGTTACAGGCGCCGGCTGAGAATTCAGTTCCTGTAAAGTCATCGCCATTCATCATTGAACTCCCGATGCCTGATGGAGGGTTTGCAAAGTTCCGTGCAGTGGAGTATGACATTTTTGAAAAACCGGGATTGTATCCTGACATCAAAACATATCTTGGGCAGGGCATAGATGATCCGTATGCAACAGTACGGTTCGACATGACCGTGAATGGATTTCACGCCCAGGTTCTATCCGCAACAAAAGGCACCGTTTATATTGATCCTTATTCACGCGGAAATACCAGGGATTATATCAGCTTTTACAAAAAAGATTTACCCGTCAATCCCGAACCCAAACAATGCATGCCGGATGCAGGAAATAATAATTTCATAAAAAGTATTGATAAAAAGAAACTCCAAAGGGAGAGGCATCTAAATAAAATAGACAATGATAACAATGCAGAGCGGACGTCAGGTACGCATTTAAGGACCTACCGTCTTGCACTTGCCGGAGATTCCACGTACGTACAATATTGGGTCACCCCGGCAGCGGCATTGGCGGCAATGGCAACTACCATGAGCAGGGTAAATGGCATTTATGAAAATGAAGTTGATTTACGGATGATATTAATCGCCAATAATTCTGATATTGTTTTTGCCACTGATGACGTGGGATACAAAAATGTTTCAGGAGCCGGCCCTACCTGGGCGCATAATCAGCATGTGATAGATTCTATTATCGGGAATGCGAATTATGATATCGGGCATCTTTTTAAAGCTGTCGGTGGTATTACCAGTTTTGGCAATATCGGATCAGTATGCAGACCGGCGGTAAAGGCAAACGGTTTTACATCAATTGGTGCACCCACCGGCGATGCATTTGATGTTGATTTCGTTGCACATGAAATAGGTCACCAGTTTGGGGCCAATCATACATTTAATGACAATTCTTTCAGCCCGTGCAGCGGGGGGGCTTATACAGCAGGGCATGGTTATGAACCTGGTACCGGCAGTACTATAATGGGTTATGCCGGCGGATGTGGGGCATCCAGTCTTCAGTCAAACAGCGATCCATATTTTCATGTTCATAGCATTGACCAGATCCTCACCTATTCCCAGGTAGATTCGGGAAGTACCTGTCCTGTGAGTATTGCTACACTGAATAGTCTTCCGACGATCAATGTCGGGCTTGATTATTCAATTCCCATGATGACACCTTTTAAACTTTCAGGAACTATTACGGATGCAGATGCTGACCCGATAACATATTGCTGGGAAGAATTTGATTTAGGCCCACCCGGTCTTGTTAATTTTCCAACAGGTAACGCAGCAATTTTTCGTTCTTTTAGCCCGACTACTGATTCCACGCGCACATTTCCACAAATGTCGGATCTGGTCAGGAATATTATTTCAAAAGGTGAAATCCTGCCGGCGTATTCACGGGTATTAAATTTTGAACTTACAGCAAGAGATAATCGTGCTTTAGGGGGTGGCATCAATTACAATGATTCACCGAAACTGGTAAGTGTCGTTGGTACCGGTCCTTTCCAGGTTACCTCACCGAATACTTCCATGTTCTGGGAAGCAAACGGTATTGAAACGGTTACCTGGAGTTTGGGCGGAAGTGATGTACCGCCAATCAGTTGTACCCTGGTTGATATCCTGCTTTCTGTTGACAGCGGATATACGTACCCTTATCTTTTAAAATCTCATGTACCGAATGACGGCACTGAAGATGTGGTAGTACCTGATGTACTTTCAACCATTGCCCGCGTCATGGTTCGTTCTGTAGGCAATATCTTCTTTGATATTTCAAATGTGAATTTCGAAATTCATAGTAATCCAATTACAATTACAGAAGTAATTGCCCAGGTTTCCTGTAACGGAAGCAGTGATGGCTCTATAGACATTACAGTTACAGGCGATCCTCCATTCACCCATCACTGGAATACAGGAGCAGTCACAGAAGATCTCGCAGGTTTGGCTCCAGGAGTATATACTGATACTGTTTCTGATGCATTTGGTGAAACTTGTGTAAAATCATTTATCATTACAGAACCACCGGTTCTTACCGCATCATGCAGCAGTATAAGTACAAGTTGCGCTTTTACAACAGATGGATATTGTACAGTAGTAACAAGCGGTGGAACAGCACCTTATACCTTCCTGTGGAGCAATGGGGCAATTGGAGCTGTTAACGCTGCTATTGGTGCAGGTAGTTATTCGGTAGTCGTTACCGACAACAATGGATGTACAGCTACCTGTAGTGCAAGTGTAAGTGCCCCACCGGCAATTACTGCATCTGTTACTGTACTCAGCCCAATATCCTGTCACGGTTCTCCAAGCGGATGTATTTTTGTTAGTGCATCCGGAGGTATTCCTCCCTATACCCCTATCGGCTCCATGTGTAGTCTTTATGCAGGAACCCATACAATAGTTGTTACCGATGCAGCCGGATGTGCATCAGCGCCGGTTTCGGTTACGCTTACTGAACCAAGTACTTTAAATTTAACCGTCACACTACTTTCCCCAATCCTATGCCATGGTGGTACTACATGTGTATCGGTTACTCCGTCAGGTGGTACGCCACCATATGTACCCTACCCCTTTACAACAACAATTTGCGGTATCACTGCAGGTTATCATCCATTTAATATCGTTGATGATAACTTTTGCATTGGGATAGGAAGCATTTTTATCCCTGAACCTCCTGCGTTAATTACCAGTTGTGGAGGCTCAGACATAGTATGCAGAGGAGATGGGAATGGAGTTTCTTTTGTTCTTCCATCCGGAGGTACGCCGCCCTATACTTACTTGTGGAATAACGGAGGAATTACCCCTTATATTGACAACCTGAATTCAGGAACTTATTCAGTCGATGTATATGATGCAAATGGATGTTACAATTCATGTTCACATCAGGTTACAGAACCGGATTCTCTGATAGTCCTGACCACAGCTTCTGCTTTATCCTGTCACGGCGATTCTACTGGAATTGCTACAGCAACTGTAACAGGAGGAGTACCTCCTTATGATTATTTGTGGACTACAAGTGAAACAACTCCTTCCATTGGCAATTTAACGGCAGGTGATTATCAGGTTTTGGTTACTGATGTTGGTGGGTGCATAGATTCAACTACAGCAACAATTACAGAGCCCGATACACTGGTGGCTACCTGTACGGTTATATCTGATGAAACCTGCCCGGGCGATGCAAATGGAATGATCACAGTAGATGCTACCGGAGGAACTCCACCTTATGGTGGCCTTGCAAGTTATCCTGGACTTTCTCCGGGAACATACACCTATACGGTTACTGATGCCAACGGCTGTTCAGCAACATGTACTTCGGCAATAATTACAATCAATACTGAGTCCACAGCGCCAACGGGTATTTCAACCGGCACTCCATTCAACAGTATTTGCCTGGGAAGCAGCGTGACTCTATCTGTAGACGGCGGCTCGCTCGGAAGCGGGGCCGGATGGCAGTGGTACCAGGGAGGATGCGGAGCTTTTTCACCGATCGGATCAGCTAATACAGTAACTTTTACTCCTGCTTCAACGGGAACATATCATTACTACGTCAGAGCAGAAGGAATATGCAATACCACTTCCTGCGCTTCAATTACGATTTACGTAATGTCAGCGCCACCCGCGGGAGGCATAAGTATCACCGGCGCACCATCGGATGGTTGTGTGGGTGGCACCTCGACATTGACAACGAATGTGGTTACAGGCGCGTCTTTTTACAGGTGGTCAGGTCCGGGTGGAATTTTGTTTAACGGTCACCCGAGTCCCTATGACACCATTGCAAATTCAGTCACTATTTCTTACACCTCGCTTCCACTTTCAGGATCGTCAGGATGGAGCGTTTGCGTGTTTGCCGGAAATTCATGTGGAAGCACGGGGACGGTTTGCACCTGGATTCGCGCCAAGGTGAGCAAGCCCGGATCAATTGCAGGAAGTGCCATCGGCTGTCCGGGAGGTTCAGGTACTTATTCAGTTCCCATTGTAGCAGGTGCAGCTTCATATCAGTGGAGTGCTACAGGCGGAATGATTATTTCAGGAAACGGATCGCCGTCAATAAGCATCAGCTTCCCTGCAGGATTTGTGTCAGGAACACTTTGTTGCCACGCCCAAACGGCTTGTGGATATAATAGCACTGATGTATGTATGAACATCAGCCGTGCGACGGCACTGCCAGGAATTATCAGCGGTACAAGTTATGTTTGCCCCGGATTATCTGCCACCTATTCCATCGCTTCTGTTTCCGGTGCTGCATCCTACAACTGGACATGCAGTGTACCGGGTTCAGTAGTATCCCCAGGTGGAGCTACCTGTTCCATTTTATTTCCATCAACCATACCTCCGGGTTCTGTGGTTTGTGTGAGTGCTGTTAGTTCCTGTGGTTATGCAAGTACAGTCAGGTGCAAAGGAATAGCATCGGGTATGCCGAACATTCCCGGAAATATCACAGGTCTTTCATTTGGTCAATGCGGAGCTACGGGAGTATCTTACTCCGTTTCACCTGTAACCAATGCCCTTGGATATTTCTGGACAGCAACAGGAGGAGCCACCATAAACGGACCCAACACATTAAGTGCCGCAACTATAGATTTCCCGGCGAGCTTCACCAACTGTGTAGTTTCTGTGTCATCGACTAACACCTGCGGGATGAGCGCTGCTAGGACACTAACGGTAAACGGAAAACCATCCACACCACCTGTTATTTTAGGCAATAATTCTGTTTGTAACGGATCGGTTGAATCGTACAGTACAGCAGGTTCAGGAGGAGCATCAAGTTATATTTGGACAGTTCCATCAGGTGCTGTGATCATTGGTCCTACTGACGGCCTATCCATCTCGGTGATGTGGGGAGTTGCAGGAGGTAACATTACCTGCAAAGCTTCCAATGACTGCGGAATATCCGGGACCCGCACACTTGCAGTAAGCGTGACATGCAGGACGTCTCAACTTCAAAATACAATTGATCAAATCACAGAAGTTTTTCCAAATCCAACGGATGGAAAAATTACTGTAAAAATAATCAGTACAAATGCTGAAAAAATTCAATTTAAAGTTACAGATGTTGTTGGAAAATTACTTTCAATGGAAAGTATTTCAATCGATGAAGGCCAGAATCTTCATACCCTTGATCTGACCGGTTTTTCCAAAGGGATATATTTCATTCAGCTGAATGGAAAAAGGATGAATCGGGTCGTGAAGATTACCGTAGAATAATGTTATTTGAAGTTCTCTTCACTTTCTTTTTCAATCATGGCCGGATTATTTCCTTCCTGAGGTGTTTCTTTATTATCCTTCACTTTCAGGATTGTGGATACTTTGACCCCTTCAATATCTGTTATCTTTACAGTGTACAAACCCGGGATCAAATAATAATTTCCATCCTCTCCCCTTTTCACAGTTACATTTCTATTTTTCTTCTTATCAGTTATAGACTTTTCAAACAACTTTACAACGGTTGAATCCATCATCAATTTATAATTCACATAGTTCAATCCTGCTTCGCTTGTATCAGACAGGGTACTCAATACAATTCCCTTTTCTGAACTAATAGTTATCTGAACCACCTGATCTGATTTTGAAAAATATGGGATGATGGCATTGGGCCTGTAGGGCTCATCTGAAAAAAGATCAAACTTTTTTCCCCAGTTCTTATTAAAATTAATTTCTTCAACCGTAAATGCAAAGAGCGGCTTTTCCCGCATCTCTTCATTCAACTGCTGGACCTCATTCAGTTTCGCAATATATATGCTCCTTCCATGTGTGCCGAGAACAATCTCCTTATCACGTGGATGAACAACCAAATCATGTACGGCAACCCTTGGCAAATCGCCATTCATGGCCATGAAAGATTTTCCGCCGTCAAGGGATGTATAAAGCCCATTATCAGTTCCTACAAATAAAATATTTTCATTCACCACATCTTCCTTTATAACGTTGATGGGTTCGTAAGGAAGTTCGCTGTCAATCTCCCTCCAGGTTTCCCCGTAATTATCACTTACAAAAAGATACGGATTGAAATGATCGAAATGATGTCCGTTGAAGCAGGCATAAATGCGTCCCTCAGAAAATGCAGATGCTGTTACACGTGTTACACAAAGTCCCCTTGGAACATTTGGAAAAGTGCTATATAAATTGTCGGAGATATTTTTCCAGGTGTAGCCAACATCCTTCGAAACCCAGATGAGCCCATCATCGGTTCCCGAATAAATTAGTCCGAATTTCAGCGGCGATTCGCAGATGGTTACGATGGTATTAAAGGGTACATCACCTTTTTTATTGTTGAGTGTAAGGTCACCGGAAATCGCCTTCATGTCTTCACCTTTATTCAAACTCCGCATAAACCTGTTTGTTCCCATATACAGGATATCCTGGTTGTGCCGGGAAAGCCATATTGGGGTCTGCCATTTAAACCGGAAGTTGGCTTCGCCCAGGTCATTCTTTGGATGAATACCTTTGGAATCACCGGTAGTTTTATCAATACGGGCATAGTACCCGAACTGGTACCCGGAGTACACGGTATTGTTTTCGCGCGTATCCACCTGCACCTGCATTCCATCCCCGCCATACAAAAATTTGAAATCGTTCTGTCCACCTTGCAACCATGACTTGTCATCGGGGTTACTTTTGGACGAGCCCCACCAGACTCCATTGTCCTGTAGACCACCGTATACATTATAGGGTTTTGCCATGTCCACATTCACTGAATAGAATTGTCCGACCGGAGGATTGTTTGCCTTATACCAGTTTTTTCCGTCGTCATAGGTGATGTGCAAACCACCATCATCACAATCAATAATATGAGAATCTTTTTTCGGATTGATCCAGACAGCATGATGGTCGCCATGTGTATTGCTTCCATCAATGGAAGAAAATGTCCGTCCTCCATCTTTGCTCATCAGCAAAGGCACTCCGCACACAATAATTTTATTTTCATCCATCGGCGAAACTGCAATTTTGCCGAAATAATATCCATAAGTATAGGTAAGGCTGAACAGGTCTGTCGTATTCATTTTCTTCCAGGTTTTTCCTGCATCCTCACTGCGGTACACTTCACTGCCGATTACCTGGGAATTAAAAAGTGAGTTGTTTGCATCATTGAGGTAATCAATAGCAGCAGCCGGTTTAATAGAATCCTTTTTAACCAGTTCTTTTACGACAGCAGCAGTATATTTATCAGGAAAATCATTTCCCCGTAAAAACTTTTCAAACTTTTTATTATCAAGCAAGAGAAAATTCTCCTTTGAAATACCTTTCAGGTCGCGGGGTTCAATAACAGAAGTATCTTTCTTTGCTGTATCGGGTTTATGGGTTTGGTTGTCCATAATGGCATACACAATGTTGGAGGCCTCTCCCCCACCCCCTCTACTTCGGAGAGGGGAGAAAACAGCCAAACCTATTCTTCCCACACCTTCGCCTTGTGGAAAACCGCTTCCCACTTTTGATATATTAGTCCAGGTATCACCGCCGTCAATGCTTTTATAAATTCCGGAAGATGTACCGCTCTCTGTAAAATTCCATGGACGCCTTTCCCTGTGCCACATTGAAGCATACATGATCTGCGGATTTACGGGATCAAAGGCAAGATCAACTGCTCCTGTGTTTTCATCTACATACAATACCTGCTTGTATAAACTCCCTCCATCTGTCGTTTTGAATATACCTCTTTGTTTATTCGGTGAGAAGAGATGTCCAAGTGCTGCAAAGAAAACAGTATTGGGTTGTGTCGGATGAATTAAAATTTTCCCGACGTGCTGGGTCTCAACCATTCCTTTATGCTGCCATGTTCTCCCTGAATCACTGCTGAAGTAAAAACCGGCACCAGCATAAGAACTGCGGCTGCTGTTTGCTTCACCTGTTCCAATCCAAATGTTGTGTGTTTTCCAGTCTACAGCAATTGCACCTATGGTAATGACAGCTTCATTGTCAAAGAGCGGGATGAACGATTGTCCATTGTTGGTAGTATGCCACAATCCGCCGGATGCATATGCCACATAAAATTCAGTCGGATCATTTTCGTTCACACATACATCCACTGCACGGCCGCTCATGATTGTAGGGCCTACATTCCGGAACTTTACATTTTTGAGAAGGGAATTTTTTTCAAGATCATTTCGCTTGAGAATACCTTGCAGGCGATCGCGCTCATTTGTTGGAGAAATTTCCTGAGAAAATGCTTGAATAGAAAAAGACAAGAAAATCAGGGCAGTAAAAATGCGGTTCATATGAATTTAGTTTGAAGCCGCTAAATGTAATAGAAATGCCTTAGGCACAAAAAAGATTAACACACATTCACTTCAGGTATCCTAATTTCTTCCAGGCAACAACACCCTTTTTGAGAAGCTTAGCCAGCTCCTTATCAATTATTTGCTCCGGCTTTTTGATATTGAAGCAGGTCTTGCCCTTTAATGTTTTACGAAAATTCGGAACGATATCCAGAAATTCATCATGCATGTACATTGGAAAAAAATGGAAACTGACCATGTCCTTTCGAACTACAAAAGAACAAAAAAACATCCCGGGAACTATTTTCTTTGAATAGCCATAAGGAACGGGCGTGTTACCCATAAGCTGCATTGCATCCTTTGTCTGACCAGCAATCACCATTGGAGGTGTGCATTTCAGGAATGCAGACTTCAACTTGTCTGTGATTTCCTTTTTCGAAGCCGGACTTAAAGGCATATTTTATTCGGTAAATAAATTATTTCACTTCACTCTTTTACAATACGGACCACCTTCTCCCGACCCTTTACAATTGCATGAACAAAATAAATACCGGAAGATAAATGCGAAAGATTGAGCTGTTTGCTAATTCCACCACCTTCGAATTGGAATACTTCCTTTCCGGCAGCATCAGTTACCTTAAAAGATGAAAAGGAAATATTTCCCCCGGTATGCACATTAAATCGGCCAGTAGAAACAGAAGGAGAAACCTGAAGACATAGTTCGGGGCTGTTCAGATTATTTGCAGAAGCTGTTGGATTCACCTCCAGCAATTTCATTTCGAACGGGTTCCTTCCATTCAATTTATTGAATTGAAATTTTTCGGTAAAGGAGTAATTGGAAATATCAAATTCGAAAATCGTCCCGGCTAACGAGTCCCCGCCATATGCTGTGACGCCATAAAGTTTTCCGTTAGAAGCCTGCATCAGGGATCCGTCAGCAGCGATCGTACTGACCGTTGAGTCAAAATCATAAACCTTGGAAATTGATTGAGAGACTATGTCGCATTCAAAAATAATTCCTTTGTTATTGACACCGCCTTCTGCATAACCATAGAGCTTGCCGTTGGAAGCCTCAATCATTGAACCCAGAGGCAATTTTCCATCAACACCTCCGGTAAAGGATGCAATTGTATTTAATGTATTGGCAGAATAGTCGTATTCATAAACGATTCCACTGTCAGGAGCCCCGTTAATCAATGCAACGCCAAACAAGCGACCTGTAGTTATTCTTGTCAATCCCCCATTCGGACTGGCTAAACCGAAACCTGAAAAAACCAAACGCTGCTGGTAATTCTCAGTAACAGGATCGATTTCGTACACAATACCATAGGAAGGAGAATTTGCCTGCATCACACCATATAATTTTCCATTTCCTGCCTCAGCAATATGCCATTTTGGAAACTGTCCGTCAATAGGCAGGTAGCACTCGTGAATCATATGATAAAAACCGGTACCAGTGTCATAACTATACATTGTTCCCTTATTGCCAGAGCCTCCATTTGAACAAACACCATACAATTTTCCATTCACAGCGGACTGGCAAAGTCTTGCCTGGGGCCATCTGCCTGAGAGATTTGAAAACTCAGAATCGAAATTGAAAAGCACATCGTAATCCAATGTATATGGATTGATGCTGTATATAACACCGGTGTTATTGTCGCCACCTTTATTTCCTACTCCATACAATAAACCATTGTTTGCCTGGATCAATCCACCAAACGCCGAATTGCCAAGTGGTGCTGACTTAAACTGACAGATGCGGGTGAATACAGAATTCGAAAGATCAAAACTATAAAAGCTTCCCTGCAAATAGGCTGTCCCGTAAGAAGTCAAACCATACAGTTTACCATTGGAAGCCTGCATCAGACTTCCCGTGGACTGAGAGCCCATGGTCCGATAATTAAATATAAAAAAATTGGTTAGTGAATCGTTCGAAGTGTCTATTCGAAACAACGTTCCATTCGCAATTGACGTTGGTCCTGAGAAGGTATTTCCATAGAGAAATCCGTCTGCTGCTTTAAGTAGTGTTCCATATGGGATATATCCGTTCATCGATAAAGCAAACTCATAAATCTTCGTATATATAGTTGTATTGATATTGTATTTGAATACAACGCCATAGTTGGATGAGCCACCGGTTGAAGTCATCCCGTAAAGATATCCAGGAACAGGTTCAATAAAGCCGCCATAAGGCCTGCTGCCATTGGTTATACTGTCGAAATCCATTTTATTGGTAAGTGTATTGGATGCAAGATCATACTCATAGATCACGCCCTTATTGTACAGTCCGCCTTCAGTTGTCATTCCATAATACTTGCCATTGGAGGCCTTGAATAATTCCCCAATCGGAAAAGCTCCGTTTGAGGCGCCATCAAACTGAACTTTTTTTATAAAAGTATTGGTATTGATATCATATTCGATCAAACTCCCTTTTTGTACAGTGCCTCCGTAATAAGTTGTAGTATATAACTTTCCCGTACCCGGTTCTTCCACAAATGAACTATAGGATCTATAGGCATTTGAGTAATCGAATGAAATTTTAAAAGCATAGGTGCGTGTAGCAGGATCAAATTCATATACGCCGCCGGGCTCAATGCTGGAGGGAGAACCACCTGCATAGGTCACTCCATAAAATTTGCCGTTTGATGCCAGGTACATCTTTCCATAAGGTGACCTTACATCAGGCGATGGCTGAAAATTATGAACTGTATCAAGCGTACCTGTTGCAGGATCATATTCCATGATGGTTCCATCGTACGTCCCACCATTCGGTGTAACAATATACAACTTGCCTGAGGGTGCTTCAACGACTTGAGAATACTTTTGTCCACTCGGACTAAGGTTTGGAAATTCATATGCGACCTGCTGGTTGTTTCCATTGTTGTCTGTCCTGAAGATGCATCCCTTGTTCGAAATACCTCCATTAGCCGTAACACCCCAAAACTCAGTTTGTGCGTTCGAAGTAAAACCGACAATAAAAAAACATAAGATAGAAGAAATACCAAATGCAATTTTCGAAAGACTTCCCGTTTTTAATTTTTTATAAAACGTTTTGAAATTTTTATTTTTTGATCAGCAACTACGACAAAATATGAACCTGATTGAATTGTTGTCAAATCTACCTGAGCTGTTGATTCATAGCTGTTAAATCGCCTCATTAATTTTCCATCCATGCTGAGGATACTGATTGTTAATTCACGAAGGTTAGACGAACCGATCGAGATATTCAAAAAGTCTTTCGCAGGATTGGGATACAAATTAATTTCATTGTGCATCCCTGCATTCTCCCTTACATCAGTTGTAATACCTGCATCATATTTCCAAAGTTCCTTTGTTGGAGGAAAAGTTGATCCTTGTCTCAAGGCAGAATATCCGACTGTACCCATTGACCATTCTGCAGAAAGAACGATAGGCAATAATGTAGTATCCCGAATAACCCAATTATTTAATGCAGGCAGGTATTCATACATTGAATAGGTATAGATCTGAGAGGAACCATCAGTAGTCCAGCCCATACCGGCAAAGGCGTGATCAGTCAGACTAAATGCAATAGGATGTGCTTTAGGATTACCAAGAATGTCTGCCCGTTGCATCCACGAATTGGCTACCGGATCATACATCCATGTTTCCCGCAAATGTCTTGGGTATGCGTTTGCAGTATATGCAGAACCACCTACAATATATCCAAGCCCATTCAATGAAAAACCTGAGGCAATTGTTCTGCCTTCATCAGGCAAAGAATCCCTGGCAGACCATGTATCATTCGATGCATTGTAAGCCCAGCATTCTGTCAGGTAAGATGCAGCTCTTCCACATACCAGGTATGCAATGTTGTTAATTACAAAAGCAGACGGACCAATTCTTGGAACACCCGGAGCATTGTTTTTTTGAATCCATGTATTACTTGCGGGATTGTAAGACCAGACGGTATTCAGCGATTGATAAGCTGAATCACGTCCGTATGCAAGATATCCGATTCCATTTACAACAAATCCGCCTGCAGAGGTTAGCCCCCCCGTCTGCGGAAAATCAGCCTTCTGCGTCCATGCCGCAGCTGCTGTATCATACGACCACCAGTCATAAAATGGGATGCTCCCGGAATATCCCAGCCCTGCATATCCTTTACCGTCAATGGCAAAGCCAAGGGGAGAATACCGCGAAAATGCTGCAGGGACATCCTGCAATTGCGTCCAGGTTCCTGCATGAAGATTTAAACTGATTAGGAGTAATGAGAAGTGTGAGAGGAATTTCATTTCGGCATTTTTATATTAGGGATACAAATGTATTCGAAAAAGTCTAAAATAATAATCAGCTCTTGATCTTCTCTTCCCTTGATAGTGTAAAATGAATTCAAGGATTCCTCTCTCGTCAGAGTCGAGATCGGAATGACAATATTACTTAATTGAGTAATGGGAGATTCCGGAAGTCCGTTTCAGTCTCAAACCTATTATCTCCCAGATTAAAACCAAATATTGTCATTCGTCAATTGCCGGTAGTGTCCAATGAATCAACTGTGAAGAAAACCTAATAATGTTAAATGATGATGTGTTACTGTTTAGTGCTCTCAGTAATAACGGTTAGAAACAAAACAAGATGAAGATCCTACCTCAAGATCAAAAACATCTTCTTTATTTCTTCTGCGCTGAATACATAAAAACCAGGCGAAAAGTGACTCACATCGACCTTCACAAGAGAAGAAACTTTTCCATCAAAAACTTTTGCTCCAAAAGCATTTACAATTTCGAACATACGCTCCTTACTATCTTGTGAAACAATATTTAATATGTCGCTCACTGGATTTGGATATATGAAAAGAAGATTCGGCATCAATTCATCAATACCATCGGTGCAAATATTGGATTGTTTGAAGGTGGGCGTTGTTGTCACAAGAAATGGACCTATAACATTTGGGCATCTTGCAGTTGAATGATCAGCTGCTTGAGTGCCAAAGGAAATGCTGTCAAGTATGTTTCCGGCGGCATTGCTAAGCAGCAAAGACTCACCATTAGATGACAATTTAAAATTGCAATGGATCTCACCCGTAGTAGTGTTGTCCTCATCAGCCCAGATCATCAGGTATCCGTTTGGCTGAATCACTGAATTTTCGGGAAAGGAAAATTTGGTAAGATTGGTATACGTATCCGACAGGTACAATCCGAAAAGATTGAGTGGGTTTGGTGTTGCATTGTATAATTCAATCCAGTCTTCGTGCGCACCATTTTCATCCACTGTGTCATTTTGATTTACTGCCAGGAATTCATTGATCACAACTTCACCTGCGTTCGCTGTCTGAATGTTTGCGTTGAGAGTATAAAATTCATGCTCTGCGCGGGCAGGAGAAAAAATTCCGGCGTCAGCATTTTCTGCATATACATAACATTGCATGGAAGCAGCATTCATCGTCAGGGCCGGCGAGCCATACAAAAGGTCTCCTGCTGCACCATCATTGTGGGAACCGTCGTCGTACATCGGGATCCTTGTAAATTTTTCTTCCTTATCAAACCGATAACCCAAATACACTGAATTGAGATCAGCATTGAAAACATTTGCCCTAATCGTAAATGGAGCCAGGTAAGCAGGTGCAGTATCGCTTGGTGTCACTCCTGAAATTACCGGTGGCACCAGCAAGAATTCAGGAGTTGAATGAAGGTAAGTTGTTCTTGCATCCATCAGTGTGCTGATGCCGGGAACCACCCTGCTACTTACAGTAACTGCATCAGTCAAGCCATTCTGAAACTGTGAATAACTGAAAAAAGCGTTCGCATCATTCTGAACTGAAGTATTGATGATCCCCTGAAGTTGCGTGGCAATGGAAAAATAATTCCCCTGGGCAAACATTTCATCCACGATGGTACGCATATGAGCAATGTACATTTTCTTATACATTGGATTGTTTAACACATTCACAATAAGTGGCCAGTCAGATTCCGTTGAATGAAGCAAAGGAGAAAGCGTTCTCATGCCTGCAGTATCCAATGTGCCCAAGCCAACACCCTGACTTCCCGCAAAGGCAAATCCTCCGAAAGCCATATTGAGGTCCCAAACGACAGGATTGAAATGACCTGTGATGTCTTTGTACGCATAATGGTTTTGGGCAAAGGCCCCGCTATAACTGTCGAGGTTCACCAATACGTTATTGAAGGCAAGCATCCAGATCACCCTATCGACATCAACCATTGAGCTGAATGATGAAGGGTTATTGGTAAGCGAATCGCAAAGGGCAACAAGGTCATTCCAGCCAATATCAGATTGAAGGTCGTACCGGATCTCGTAAGAACTGCTGTCTGCGTTAATGTACTTGAGGTTACTCTTGAAAGCGGCAGAAGTAATTTCGGGATTGCATTTTACAAAAGTATTCTTCGATGAGTAAAAATGATCTGAACAGAATTTCTTGCTGATGCTTTCATCATTAGAGAACAAACCAATGAGGCTTCCGTTGATATATACATTTGCATAATTGGACTTGGGGCAATCCATGTAGTTCTGAAGAATAGAATATGCAAGTGCCTCCCTAATCATTGAAGGATCACCGTAACCATTACCCAACTTGATATCAGTAAATCCTTCATAGCTCTGGTCACGGAATTCATCCAATGAGATGTGTAATGGATTTTTAACTTGTGAAGAATCATAAGAACTATTCCCCTTGTATTTCACACCAACGCTGTCGTACAAAACGCCATTGATCTCAGCCCAGTCGGCAAGGATATAACCTTCACTCCCCTCCTTTGCAGTATCCATCTGATAATCCCAGTTGGGCTGACTGAAGTGAATGTTTATCTCCTGGATGGAATTGATGTCATAAAAAGTCTGTGCATCAATTGTTGTCAGGGAAATGAAAAAAGTGAGTATTGCAACAATAATATTTTTCATGCTCTTTTAGAATTGTAGAAATAAAAAAGGTGCAAAGTTCGCTCAGAATTTCTCTTGCGTGCCTTGCACCTCGAACTGCCTTTGAATATTTATTGAACGATCAATTTTAAAGTTGCCTTTGACCCTTCACTATTAATGACGCTGACAAAGTAAACTCCATTCTGAAAGGCATCAATGTCAATTTGCAAATAATTATTTCCTGCGTCTTCATAAGAAAGTATATTACGTCCTGTCAGGTCAAGCACTGAAACCTCATGATCACATCCTGCATCATTGAATTCAATTCTAACTTTAGTATTTGCAGGATTCGGAAACATTGAAATATTCTTTTCAAAATTATTCTCCGAAACTCCCACAAGACAACTCGAGAAATTAACCGGATCGATCATAACGTCCTGTGTCAGCGTTACCGAACGCTGCCCTCCTGTTGCACAAGCACCTGAAACATATTCATATCCTGCGGACGTATTTCCATTCACGAATTTGTAGTTGTAGGTTCCGAATGGCAGATAAGCCTGATATTCATAAATACCGGTGAGGTCTAACACTTCCCCCATTCTGGCAGAAGCCGGATCCCAACCCTGAAATGATCCAGCAATGTGAATGCCATCAGGATGAACGGTTTCATTGTTCATATTCACTTTAAACCGCACAAGTGTCAATCCATCCGGGGCATTGGCTGAGAAAGGTAGTATCCCGATAAATGTAGTATCGTTTGCAAGCGAGTCCACATAAAGCCATCGGTTATCATCAAAATTACCATTGACACGAGATTCACTAGGAACAAACTCAACTTCATATGTCTGGTCTCCATTGATGAAACGGTATTCATAAACGTAAAAAGCAGGGATGTCTACTATGATGCTGTATAGGAGGGTATCTACACTGTCACGAATCATAATTGTTGATCCCGGATCCCAGTCAAAAGGATAGCCGGCCGCTCCCTGAAAATTTCCGTAGATGTGAACGCCGGCTGCGTGAACAGAATCTCCCAAAGCAAAAACAGGAGTCATATTCACAGCAAACTTTACCTTTTTGGCAAAAATAGAAGTGCTCAACAACAGAAGCACAATTACAGTAAGAGTTCTTTTCATAACATTCCCGGCAATTAATATTTATTTAATCAAAATTATTCTTTGGGTAAAGCTGTCTCCGTCTTCTTCCGTGATCAAAAAACTATAAACCCCTCCGTCGTAATGTGACAAATCTACAAAATTTATGTTCTTCATTTGCAGGATGGTTCTGCCTGCAATATCAGAAACAGAAACATCAAAGGATGCTGTCGGAGAAAATTGATTTTCTATGCGTACAATGGCAGTAGAAGGATTCGGGTATATCTTATACTTGTCCATCAGGAGTGAATTCTGGCTTACAGAAGAAGTTGATGAATAATTCAGATTTGAAGAATACCTATAAACGCAGCCATTTGAATCGGTGGTTCTAACAAGGTAAATACCGGATTGCGAAGCTGTATAACTTTGGCTTGTTTCACCGGATATCTTAGCACCATTCAAATACCACTGGTAAACTGCTGCAGGGCTCGATGTTAACACTGCTCCGTTTTGTGAAATGGCGGGAATTGGAGGAGGCTGGTTATTCACATAGCAATCCGAATACCTGAAGGCCTGTGATACAACACCGGGAATTGAAACCGACCAAATGGTGTTTCCTGCAGGATCGACCTCATAGATAAGACCGGAAAAAGCAACACAAACCAATTGATTTCCATTTGGCAATTGCTGTGAACCTCCCTCATTATTTGTATGGCCTGTACATGCAAGCCGTGAAGTATATGTAGAGGGAACATAGGCAGTATTGGGTGTATAAAGATAATTGTAACCGTTCAATGGTGTTTCGATTTGATCAACACAAGAAATTGAGTTTGAAATTCCATTGTTGTTAAATCCGACAATTCGTCCGCCATTGATGTATTCTTCAGGTATCCAGTGAGCATCGTGCACTACATTGAAAATTGCAGAACCAGACTGACCATAAGTTGCAGGTTTACCCCAGCGGTATAAAAAATCCCCGCCTCGTCCTCCCAAACCACCTGTATGACCGGCAGCCTCAGCTGTGGTGGTACTGTGATCAATTATATAAACCTCATTTGAATTGTGAGCACTTATGATGACCTGATCTAAAACAGGATTATAATCGAGGCCATTGGCATGCCAGATCTCTTTCAACGGATTGTAATTAATATTAAATAATTCCGGATGATCGGATGTGTTGGCAACATAATTATCCTTTGTTGAATTAAAACTCTGGCAGAGATGATCCCAAAGATGCCATTCCCAAACAACAGTTCCGGTGGTTAATCCGATTTGTTGAACTTCCACAATTTTATCCGGCCACATTGTAATTGATGCAGAACAACCGGCCTGGGTAACCTCTGCAGATGTTTTGGATTCGTAGGCAATCAGCAATACATTTCCATTGGGCAACGGACAGATATCATGATGGGAACAATATGCAGATGTTGAATAGACAAAGTCCCAGAGGAGATTCCCATTGTAATCAACTTTTTCAAACTCACCGGTCATTGCTCCTCCTGAAAAAATATTGCCGGAGTGATTTACTGTTCTGATAAGATCACCGCCGGGCAACAGATAACTCGAATAAGCAGTAGATGGTGACAAACCGCTCCATGTATGATAAGTAGTACTGTTTGTATCGATCAGGTATGCCACCGAACTGTTTTTTACACTATATAATGTGTAGTCTCCCCATTGCTGAGAGAATGAAACAGATACAAAAATAAAAAAAGAAACTAATAAACTGAAGGTCTTCTTTGGTTGTAGCATAGGTTAGTCAGGAGTTTTGAAAAATGAAAATAATGGTGGTCATCCAAGACATTGAAACCTGATGAAGGTTTAATGAACTTAGAAAAAAATCGAATTTTGTTGAGGCGGAAAGAAATCTCCGGTTACTTCAGGAGCATCAGTTTTTGCGTGAGAATTCTTCCATCCTCAGTGAGGACGGTAAACTGATACATGCCATTTTCAAAATATGACAAATCAACATTTTTCTTCTTCTCACCTCTGAAAACAACTTTACCAACCATGTCAGTTACAATTATCTTATAATTGCTTGCCCATGAAAAAGCCCCTTCAACAGTAACTATTCCAGATGATGGGTTTGGAAAAAGAGACAATTCATAAGACTTAGCTCCTGTGCTAATCCCAAGGCTCAGATAGTTGTAAGGAAATGAAATTGCAGATGCGCATCCTCCGGCATCAACTGCCTGCACCTGGTAATTTCCATTTTGAGTTGGCGAATATGACTGAGATGCAGCACCCGGAATAACCACTCCGTTAAAATACCAGACATAGGTTGCTGCAGCAGTAGAAGCAAAAAGCGTATCGCTATTATTGGTTACTAAAGGTGTAACCGGTTGTGTACCGGCAGTGTAGCAAGCCGTATAACGATATGCATGCGGGGTTGATCCTCCGGTTGTTTTCGACCATAGTACATTCTGGTTGCTGTCAATTTCGTAAATGTATCCTGCTGTTGCAACGCATACCAGCATGTTTCCATTAGGGAGCTGGTGAGAGTTACCCATGTTGCTTGAATAGCCATTCGCAGCAAGCCGAAAGTCGTATGTAGAAGGCGCGTAAGCAGTCCCTGCAGTATGCAAATAGTTATATCCGTCATAAGGAGGATTAATGAAATCAACACATGACTGGTTGGAAGAAATTCCTTTGTTATTAAAGCCGACTAAATATCCGGCACGCGGGCAATCAAACGGAATCCAATGAGCGTCATGCATTACGTTAAAAACTGCCACTCCCGGCGCCTGATAAGCAGCAGGATTTCCCCACCTGTAAAGAAAGTCGCCTCCCTTACCTGATCTTCCTCCGGTATGACCGGCAGCTTCTGCAGTCGTGGTACTGTGGTCAATTACATACATCTCATCCAAATTATGTGAACTGACAACAATCTGATCAAGCAGTGGATTGTAATCAATACCATTCATGTGCATCCAGTCCTTTTGAGTCTGGTAGTTAATATTTAGCAGCTCAGGATGGTCAATAATACTAGACTGATAATTCGCCTTTGTTGAATCTACATTTTGAACCAGGTGATCCCAAACATGCCATTCCCATACGATTGTTCCGGTAGTTGCTCCTGTAGGCTGGACTTCTACAATTTTATCAGGCCACATGGTTATTGCAGACGTACTTCCTGCAGCAGAAACCAAGGCGGAAGTTTTTAATTCATAAGAAATCAGCATTACATTACCATTGGGCATAGGACAAATATCATGGTGCATGCAATATTGCGTTGTTGAATAAACATAATCCCAGATAATATTTCCGTTCCAGTCTACCTTTTGAACTTGCCCGGTCATTCCTCCGCCATTAAATGAATTGCCTGAATGAGAAACAGACCTTACAAGTGTTCCTCCGGGCATCATATACGTAGAATATCCTGTTCGATTTGTACTGGTGAATGTCCATGTATGGTAGTTGGTACCATTGGTATCAAGCAGGTAAGCATATGACCCATTCATGGTGCTGTACAAGGTGTAGTCACCCCATTGCTGTGCTGAAGAGGCGGGTGATAAAAGAAAAAGAAATAAGCAAAAACCAATGGAGCAGACATTTTTTTTCATAAAGAAGATTTATTAGTAAAATAGAATAAAAAAATTAATATTCAGGGAAAGGAAAGACACTTTCCGAGTAAATATGTTTAGTGCAATAGTACAAATTCGTACATATTTAATGAAATAGCATCTTTTTTTGGTAATCAGAGAGGCATCTAAAGCATCTTGGGATGCCGAATCGACAACTGCAAAAATGAAAGGGTTTTTCGGAAAACATAAATAAGAATTAAATTTCAAAGGTTTCGCTACTTTTACAAAAAGATTCATTCATGAACATTTTACTCATAATAATCGGTGTCTTAGCAGGTGCAGCCATCGGATTTCTTCTTTCGAGGAACAAAAGCCAATTGTCCGAAAAGGACCTATTGAAACAAATCAGTGACTCAGAAAAAGAAAAGGCAACACTATCTGAGCGGTCAACCCAGCAAAAAATTCAGCTGGAAACGATTACCCGCAACCTTGAAGAAGAAAGGAAAAACAGCCTTGATTTGAATTGGCAGATTGCGCAGTTGAAAACGACAAATGAGAATTTAGCAGAAAAGCTGGAATCAGGCAAAGCTGAAATGGAAGGTCTTCAGAAAAAATTTCAGACTGAATTTGAGAATATTGCAAATAAAATTTTGGAGGACAAGGGCAATAAATTTACTGAACAAAATAAATCAAACATGGATATTATTTTGAATCCGCTGAAAGAAAAAATACTTGACTTCGAAAAAAAGGTAGACAATACATATAAAGCAGAAGCTGCTGAACGCAATTCATTGAAGGGAGAAATAAAAAGTCTGGTTGAGTTGAATAAGCAAATCAGTGAAGAGGCCATTAATCTCACACGCGCCCTAAAGGGAGATACAAAGAAACAAGGCAATTGGGGAGAAATTATTCTGGAAAAAATACTGGAGCGGTCAGGTCTTGAAAAAGGAAAGGAATATAAGACCCAGGAAAGTTTTCTCACCGATGAAGGAAGAAGAATTCAACCAGATGTAATCATCCTGCTGCCTGAAAACAAATTCATCATTGTTGACGCAAAAGTTTCATTGGTGGCCTATGAAGCCATGGTCAACGCAACTGATGACGATGACTGCGGCAGACAACTCTTACTGCATGTTACCTCAGTAAAGAGCCATATCAAAAATCTGAGTGAGAAAAAATACCAGGTTGAAACAAAACTTGATACGCCTGATTTTGTGTTGCTGTTTATGCCGATTGAATCTAGCTTTAGCACAGCCATTCAGGCGGACAATGAATTATTTGCTTATGCATGGGACCGCAAGGTTGTCATCGTAAGCCCGACTACCTTACTGGCCACATTACGCACCATCTCTTCCATCTGGAAACAAGAGCGTCAAACAAAGAACGCACTTGAGATTGCGGAGCAAGGTGGGAAATTGTATGATAAGTTTGTTTCATTCGTCGAAGACCTGACAGAAGTCGGCAAGAAGATGGATTCAGCAAAAGCCAACTACGTGGATGCAATGAAAAAACTTTCTGAAGGAAGGGGGAATCTTGTTGGCAGCGCCGAAAAATTAAAAGCACTGGGAGCCAAGTCTTCAAAAAATCTTTCTCCTGCACTGATTGAAAGAGCTGATGATTTTTCATTGCCATTATGAGGAAACATTTTCTGGTATCAAACAACGAAAGATCAAAACATTTTTCGCTTATTAACCTAATTTGTGCATGGTTCCTGCTGCAGTCATGTACAGGTACAAAAGACCTGAGTGTTGTAAATCTTTCAAATTTATACAATGCAGGTGACCGTATCTACAATCCTGAATTTATGGTTCATCATTTATCAGACACAACGTCGGCGTTAAGCATCCTATTAAACAACAAATCATTCCTTTTCAGCCGACAAACCGACGATAGCTTCAGCGCCTCTTTTACCATAAATTACAAACTCACAGAGGCATATGAAAGCATTAACACGATCCTTGACAGTGGAAGCTTGAGTTGCCTTATCAACGAAAAAGATAAGAATACCAGAAAAGTTTATGATGTTACCTTCCGATTACGAAAGAAAAGCGAAATGCTTCTTGCTGTAACAATAAGCGATAACCAAAAGCATTTTGAAGAAACTTATTATATTCCCGTAGATAATTCATCACCCGACAGCCGCCAAAGCTTTTCTATTTCCATTAAAGGCGAAACAAATTCTTCTTTCAAAAATTACGTCAACGAAGATGATTCAATCAAAATCGTTTTCCGGGATCCTGCTGTTAAAATATTATACGTCAGGGCCTATAACAGAAACTTTCCGCTTGCTCCTCCTCCATTCAGTTATGACACAAGGGATGAATTCAACTATCTCCCTGATCATACATTTACGTATGAAGAAAACGATACCAACTTTATCCCTTTAAAGCAAAAAGGCTTTTACCATTTCCAATCTGACACAACCGGTAAAAACGGCATTACGGTTTTTGTTTACCCTCGATCTTTCCCTGCCGTCACTTCCCCTGATCAGATGCTGGAATGTGTTCGTTACCTTACTACAAGAAGGGAATTTGAAGAGATGAAATCCGGTCAGAATAAAAAAGAAGCGATGGATAAATTCTGGCTAAACCTTGGCGGTAATTCCGAACGCACCAAACAGCTGATCAAAAAATATTACACCCGCATTCGCGAAGCAAACCAATACTTTTCCTCCTATACTGAGGGGTGGAGGACAGATCGCGGAATGGTTTACACGATTTTCGGGAAACCGAACAGCGTGTACAAAAGCTCCAATGCTGAAAGCTGGATTTACGGCACACCAAACAATGCACTCTCACTGAATTTTTTCTTTACAAAAGTGATCAATCCATTTACGGACAATGATTACCAGCTTACACGGGAACCACTGTTTGAAGGAAGCTGGATGCGGGCTGTGGATGTGTGGCGGCAGGGACGGGTGTATAATGATAACTAACAAATGTGTAAATGTGCAAATGCGAGGATGTGAAAGTGAAAAGGCCGGATTGGGATTCTCAATTGCAAATAATGCACTATTCTTCAGGTAAAATTCTACATTCCTTTTACTTTTCCTTTCTTTGTCCTGAATGAAAAACTACAGGGAACAAAATAATGATGGCGGTGACCAAATGATATATGGCATTCGTCCGGTAATGGAAGCCGTTGAAGCCGGAAAGGAAATAGAGAGGATATTCATCAACAGACAGAGTACGAGTGCTCAGATGAAACACTTGAAGCAGGTATTGCGGGATCACAATATAAACTGGCAGGAAGTGCCCGTTGAAAAGCTCAGCCGGCTTACCAGAGCAAACCATCAGGATGTCATTTGCTACATATCACAAATCAGTTATGCGCCTGTTGAAGAAATTGTGCAGCGCAGTTTTAATGAAGGGAAAACTCCATTGCTTATCGTACTCGATTACATTACCGATGTACGTAATTTCGGAGCCATTGCCCGAACGGCGGAATGCTGTGGTGCAGATGCAATTGTAATTCCTTCTACGGGATCCGCACAGATCAATGCCGATGCAGTAAAAACATCTGCCGGTGCACTGAATATTATTCCTGTTTGTAAGGTGGACAGCATAAAAAACACACTGCTGTATCTAAGGGAAAGCGGATTAAAGATTTATGCTGCAACAGAAAAAGGAAAGAAAAATTCTTTTGATGCTGATTTTGTTTCTCCATGTGCAATCATTATGGGATCTGAAGACACGGGCGTTTCAAATGATCTTCTAAGAATGGCCGATGATCTGCTAAAAATTCCACTGACAGGTCAGATTGCATCTCTGAATGTATCGGTTGCCTGTGGAATGCTTTTGCATGAAGTGCTCAGGCAGCGAAGCAGATCTGAGAAGTAAAGCGTCTTTTTCACAGATCCGTAAACGCTTATTCACTATATTCCAAAGGACGATATTAAGGCAACAATCATAATAGGTTCATTTAATAAGTGCCTCCGGAAGTTCTTATAAATAATGCTGCTGGTGGAAGGTTTCATAGTCCAGCGTGATTGATATTTACATAACGGTATAAAGCGCCATTTGCTATTGTCTCGTACGGACGGAATATTGGTAACACTAATAAATAAGTAAGCTTCGAAAGTCCCGTAGGGACGGCATATATTTTTTTCAACGAATAATAATTCTGAATATAACATAGATATTATAACAGTATTTTTCGAATAGTCAGAGTTTTGCATTTCTCTGCGAGGTAAATTTGCGCATGGGAAATACTTATACACAGATACACCTTCAACTAATTTTCGCAGTAAAGTTCCGTGCAGCGATGATTCATCATTCATGGAAACATGAACTATTAAAATACATAACAGGTATAGTGCAAAATAACAAGCACAAGCTATTGATCATAAATGGCGTCGAAGACCACCTGCATGCACTGGTCGGATTGCGCCCCCACCAGTCTATTTCTGATTTACTGAAAGACATAAAAGCAAATTCATCAAAGTGGATTAATGAAAATAAATTCACCAAATCAAAATTTCACTGGCAGGAAGGGTATGGCGCATTTTCATATAGCCGCAGTGACCTTACAAACGTAATTAATTATATAAAAACGCAAGAAGATCATCACAGAAAAGTTACGTTTATTGACGAATACAGATCATATCTTAAAGAGTTTGAAATTGAATTTGACGAAAGATATATTTTTAAAGAACCGGAATAAGTTGATACCAATATGTCGTCCCGATGGGACT
>CAYHHK010000006.1:1973-23651 GCA_964356415.1 uncultured Flavobacteriales bacterium | reverse complement strand
TACCAATATGTCGTCCCGATGGGACTTAAACGCATCATCGCATTATTATCCTACCAATATGTCGTCCCTATGGGACTCAACATTTTTATTGAAAACTGGTGATTCGCTAAAATTTCTTGAATAAATTGCGCAAATATTATCCATGCACTACTCAAATTTTCAAATGATGAAGAATGATCATATGCTTTCATTGATCGCTTTCGATAACACAGCCAATTGCCGGATAGTAATATGAAAAAGAACTACGAATACCTTTTATTATTCCTTATTCTCCTCGCCGGCGCGTGGCTGCGTTTGCACAACCTTGGCGATATTTCCTTTTCCAATGACGAATTAAGCGCACTTACCCGCGCCAGGTTTGATACATTTCATGAACTAGTGGAAAAAGGAATAAAAGTGGATGGGCATCCTGCTTTGGTTCAAACGATGATATGGTTTACGATTCACCACATCAATGATGAGGTATTCACTGTGAGATTTCCGTTTGCTGTTTCAGGAATAATCTCCATTCTACTTATTTTTCTACTCGCTAAAAGATGGTTTGGCAGGGCGACAGGGCTATTGTCCGCTGCTGCGCTGGCAACATTGCAATTCCCTTTGCTCTATAGCCAGACAGCAAGGCCTTATACTATCGGGCTGATGTTTACACTGGCGCTCGCCTATTTCTGGACACGGCTTGTGTTCGATGAAAAGAAAAACCGGTGGATCATCATCGCATTTATACTGGCATCTGCGGGCTGCATTTATACACATTACTTCTCATTTATGCTGGCAGGGATAATCGGCATAAGCGGTTTGTTTTTCATGAAAAGAGAGAACTATATTCAATACATCATTTTCAATATCATACCGTTACTATTATTTATTCCATCGATTCCTATTTTCCAGCAGCAATTTGGATACGAAGGAATCGGTGGCTGGCTGCCTCCTCCGGATAATAAATTTTTCTTAAGATTTTTTAATTATGGATTTAATAATTCATGGATCCATTGGGGTTTGTTTATTTTTTGCATTGGCGGCACCCTTAAATACACGATTAAGAATTCAAGCTGGAAAAAATTTCATACACTTTCAATTGCATGGTATTTATTTCCAATTTTTATTGGATACAGCTATTCTATTTGGAAAGCACCAGTGCTGCAATTCTCAACACTTATTTTTTCTTTTCCCTTCCTTATCATTTTTGCTTTCTCTATTCCAAATGAAAAATGGGTGACTAATAAAATCATTGTACTGCTTACGTTGGCTGTTTTGTCAGTCGGAGTTTACAGCACTGTTTATGAGAAACAATATTATAAAACAAAGCACTTCGGTGTGTTCAAAGAACTTGCTGAAAAGACAAAAGAATGGGATCAAAAATATGGCAAAGAGAACATTGTCAAATTGTTTACACTAAGCAATCCCGCCTATATCAATTACTATTTCAAAAAACTGCATCACGACCCGCAGATCAGCATCTATACTGATGATGAAAAGTCGAAATATGGCTTGCTGTCAACCATTCTTGACAGCTCGAGTGCCAAATACTTCCTCTATGCATGGACCAATGCAGTACATGCTTATGAAACTCCGGAACTGATCCTTGAGAAATATCCTGTCGTTATTGAGCGGGATACTTTTTTCAATTCAGAGATCACATTATTTGGAACCGGGAATACAACATCAAATGAGATGCTAATTTCCCAAACCGACTTCGAAAAAGATAACTGGGGTTACGAAACTGCAAATCAAAGCAAAGATGTTGCTCATTCGGGATTGAATTCTCAAAAGTTAAATGAGCAAACAGAATTCAGCGTGGGTTACAAAAATGAAACAGCAAATCTCCATTTGGACAAGACAGAAATGATCAAAGCAGAAACATGGTTTTATTGCACTGACACCATCAGAAATGCTTCGCTTGTTATTGCATTCTTAAAAAAAGGAGAAATGGTTTCTTATGTCTATGCTCCATTGCTGAATTTCTACACTTCAAAAAACAAATGGACAAGGGCAATTCTATTTTCTGAAATTCCAGATGAAAATTGTGAGATGAGAATTTATGTCTGGAATCAAACGAAAGAAACATTTTACATTGATGACTTATCTGTGAAAAGTACTCCGCGGAATTCACTTTACAGACCGTGATCTTTTCTATTAAAATAGGAATTAGTCTTCTACTACAGCTCCACCTTTATAAAGTTGTTTTCTGTATTTCAAAGAAGGCGATTCAATAAACTTTCCCAATCCCAGCTCACTCCATATTTCATCCACGCGTTGAATTGTTTTTTCATCAGACGCCAGGATGTTCGGCCAGTCACGCTGAAAGCCGTCATATTCCTTTGTCTTGCGTGTTGCATCAAGTATCAAATGGGCGACTTCATCGTCAGCCCCGGGAAGAATGACCTGATGATCTCTTTTCGGATCAACATTATTAGCAAATCTCCATACCGCATCAGCAGTATCGTTAATATCCATTGTGTCATCGAGAAAAATAATCACTTTCACATTTCTAATCTCCTTCCTAAATGCAATCCGCTCAGCAATTTCATGGACATGATTCTTCCTGTTTTTTTCAATGCCAATAAAAACAAGCGACACTCCTTTTTCGAATAAGGATGAATTGACAGCCTTAATTTCTGGAAACTGTTTTAAAATTTCACTTTTGGAAATCATCCAATTATCAGTTAATGATTCCCGATTGTTGACTTTTGTGAGCTGACTTTCTTCTTCCGGCATTTTCCTTGTGCCATCAATTCCAATTTTACCGCCAAAAGCCATCACTGAGCATGAATGATCTAGTACGTCTACAGGTCCCTGCGTAAAGATGATATCGGTAGCAGCATTGAAATTCTTTGATACATATTCGGCTACCTCCATTGGGTTATGAATATTTACATCTCCGTCAACCACGACCATCATCTTTGTAAACATCATTTGACCTGCGCCCCACAGGGAATGCATTACTTTGATGGCCTGGCCCGGATAATCTTTTTTGATCTTTACAATTACAAGGTTATGAAAAACACCCTCAACAGGCAGGTTCATATCAATAATCTCAGGAACAGTGGTCATTTTGATCGGCATTAAAAAAATCCGCTCTGTTGCCTTGCCCAGCCAGGCATCTTCCTGCGGCGGAATACCGACAATGGTTGCAGGATATACAGCATCTTTCCTGTGCGTGATGCAGGTGATATGAAACCGAGGATAAAAATCAGCAAGTGAATAGTATCCGGTGTGATCTCCAAACGGTCCTTCCAGAATAAAATCTTCTGAAGGATCAATATAACCTTCAATGATGATATCGGCATCAGCTGGCACTTGAACATCTTGTCCATAAGCCTCCTTGGTGAGTGTAAGGCACTGAACCATTTCCACTCTTTTTTTTCTAATGAAACCTGCAAGCATGTATTCGTCAACACCGTCAGGAAGCGGAGCAGTTGCACAATAAGTGTATGCAGGATCACCGCCAAGCGCAACAGCGACCGGCATTCGCTTTCCCATTTTTTTAAATTCATTAAAATGTCTTGCACTCACTTTGTGTCTGTGCCAGTGCATTGCAGTCAAGTCCTGTGAAAACACCTGCATCCTGTACAATCCCACGTTGCGAATACCGGTTAGCGGATCTTTGGTATGAATGATCGGAAGGGTCAGAAACGGCCCGCCATCTTCAGGCCAGCATTTCAGGACAGGAAATTTTGTGATGTCAGGTCTAGCCATCACAACCTGCTGGCATTCACCTCTGCCTGAAATAATTTTTGGCATCCAGGAGCCGATTGATTTCAGTGTTGGCAACATCTTCAGTTTATCAAGAATGGATTCTTTAGGGCTTGCCAGCTGATGAAATAATTGCTCTATTTGTTTACCGATGTCATCAAGCCTTTCGACCCCCAATGCCATGGCCATCCTTTTTTCCGAACCCATTGAATTGATAAGCAAAGGGAATGCTGTTCCTGTATTTTCAAAAAGCAAAGCCGGACCGTCATGCTTTGAAATGCGGTCGGTGATCTCTGAAATTTCAAGGTGTGGATTTACATATTCCTTTATACGGATAAGTTCTCCGGCTTCTTCAAGTGTTTTAATCCAGTGTTTCGTGTTGCGGTACATGCAGCAAAGTTAGTCGTTCAGAACAATAAAATGACTAAATGAAAAACAGAAACAAATTCCGCTAATAAAAGTTAATCATAAGGATAACAAATGATCAGGTCAGTAAAAAAAATATAAATTAATCCCCTGACGATTTGACAAATTTGTTTCTGACTGGCTCATCACCTAAGTATGTCTGAAGCCAATACATTCCATCAGCAAGTATGCTGACATCAATGCTCATTTCAGTTTGGATTTTCACGGAAGGAGTAGAGAAAATTTCCAGCTCTTCACTTAAAACCTTTTTCCCTTTTATGTCGAAAATCAAGAACCGGACAGGTACATATCCTGAATTAATAAGTGTAGAAGGTAATTCAACATGAAGAATTTCAGAAACAGGATTAGGGAATATCTGAAGTTCCGAATAATGTGACTGATTCCCGACCTTCGTCAGTACATTGAATATTACTGCTTCAAGTTCACATCCATTGCTGTCGCTGCAAACAACATAGTAATCCCCACTTGCCTGGGCAAAATAAAAATAGTTGGTTGCACCGTTGATAATGCTCCCATTGAAATACCATTGGTAAGAAACAAAGCCCTGGTTAGAATAAAGCGTATCATTTACCTGTGTGATGCTTTGGGGGGCTGTCTGAGGGAAAACGGTGATAAAATTCTGCAAAACCAAAGTATCCGTTGAAAAATAATTACCAGCAATAAGTACGACATCATAAGTTCCCGGACTTGAATAACATATAGATGGTGGAACTGAATCTGTGCTTGAAGAAGGATTTCCTCCAGGGAAACTCCACTGATAAGAGAAGGCATTGATTGAATAATTAATAAAATCAGTGCATGTTCCCGGACAAATCATAAAATCAGAAGCTATAAAATTTGCCTCAGGCCATAATGTACTATCACAAAACTTAATTATCCAGTAATCATTGAATCCTCTTGCATCCTGGCTTTTGTATCCACCTATTCCGCCCTGGGTAGGGACAGAGACTTCGAAGCATCCGTCAGACGATTGAATGGTCAGCGCCGATTCATCATGACCAAGGGTAAAAATGGTTTTGTCCCAAAGCAGGTTCCCGAGTGAATCGGTTTTAATCAACCACCCTTGTTCAATGCCTAAATTATCTTCAGTTTTTTCTCCACTTATGTTTGAGTAAGAGGTTCCGGTAATCATGATGCCAGAGTCGAGAGTCTGAAACAAGTTTCCGAAATCATCTTCAATTGCATTTCCGCCAAAATCCCTGTCCCATAATTTATTTCCGGCGGTATCTATTTTTACGATCCAGAAGTCCTGTCCGCCATTTGAACTATCACTCCTGTCTCCATCCATTGGCGAGTCGGACCAGCCACCGATAATATAATTTCCATCATATGTTGGTTGGATATCCGTCGGGTAATCAATATTGCTGCCGCCGAAACGCTTGTCCCATATCTTGTTGCCGGCCGTATCAATTCTAACGATCCAATAATCATTGCTGCCCCTGGAATTCTGGGTTTTGTCTCCGCTACTATCGGAAGCAGAAGTACCACAAAGTAAATATCCGCCATCAGTTGAAGCAATCATGCAGGAAAAAATATCATCTGCACTCCCTCCAAATTTTTTGTCCCATAACTTATTACCCACTGAGTCAATCCTAACAACCCAATAATCCTTGTCTCCCCTGGAACTATCAGTAACATCTCCCGTAACACCGGAAGCCGACCAACCACCCAATAAAAACCCTCCACCGACAGCAGGCAACACTTCGTATAACTGATCATAGTCATTTCCTCCGAATCTTTTGTCCCAGATTTTATTTCCTAAAGAATCTGTTTTAATAACCCAGTAATCGTAAATACCACGGGAATTTTCAGTCTTGTCGCCACTTATACCGGAAGCAGAATACCCGCCTAGAAAATAACCCCCGTCCGCTGTTTGCATAACTGTTGTGAGCAGGTCTTCATTCAATCCTCCAAAGCGAAAATTAAACTGCATGATTCCTGCAGAATCAGTTTTAACAACCCAGTAATCAAAACTACCCTGAGAAGTCTGCGTTTTATCTCCTGTTGCACCAGAAGTAGAATATCCGGCTATTACATATCCGCCATCTCTTGTCTGAATAAAATGTGTAGTTCCGTCAGTATCAGCACCTCCATAGCGATAATTCCATACAGGCTTTAAAGGACTCTGACCGGTTGACTTATTGCTATGAAAAGTTAATAGGAAGAAAAATGCCACAGAACAAAGCACAGGGATCATCCTTATTCGAGAAAGAAACATGAACCCTGTTTGAAAAAGTAATTTCATCGATTTTCAAAGATATAAATGTTATCCTTACCACCTTGAATTAATTTAGTCTAATTTTAAACTGCCTTTCAAATGGCGAACAAAATTAATTTTGCAAAGCAATTCTATTCCGGCACAGCAGTAGTATTATTGCTGTCGTGTAATTTAAACCACTTTCAAAAATTTTGAATATCGCGCTTTACAATAAGGTTTCCATTGAAAACAGCAAAAGGCTTACACGGGCTTACAGCACATCGTTTTCTTATGCCATCCGGTTGCTTCCATCTGATATCAGAGATGGCATCTACGGCATTTATGGATTTGTAAGGATTGCTGATGAGATCGTAGATTCATTTCATGACTTTGATAAACAATTATTGCTGACCAATTTCGAATCAGAAGTTTATCATGCAATTGACAACGAGATCAGCCTGAATCCTGTACTTCATAGTTTTCAGCTCACCTACCATAAATACAATATCAGCCGGGATCTTGTTGAGGCTTTTTTGTCAAGCATGAAGCAAGACTTGATTAAGTCATCATATAACAAGGAAGAGTATCTCAATTATATTTACGGCTCTGCAGATGTGGTTGGGCTTATGTGTCTGAAAATATTTGTTGAAGGGGATGAAAAGGAATATAATCGGTTAAAAAAATCTGCGATGAGCCTTGGATCGGCATTTCAAAAAGTGAATTTCCTCAGGGACATCAAGACCGATTACAGGGAACTTTCCCGTGCCTATTTTCCGGGTTTAGACATGAATAATTTAACGACCGGAGAAAAGGACAAAATTATAGAAGAGATAAAGATTGATTTCAAAGCAGCCTTTGGCGGAATTAAGCAACTTCCCCAAAAAGTACAACTTGGCGTATATGTCACTTATGTGTATTACTACAAATTGCTTAAGAAACTTGAGAAAGTAACACCTTCTGAAATTATGCAACGCAGGATACGAATACCGAATTACCATAAGATTAGCCTGATAGCTTACAGTTGGATCAAGCATAAAATCCTTTTCAGGTAGATCAATCTTGCACTCGTCCAATCCTCCAATCGGATCTGGTGATTTTCAAAGCATCTGTACTACAAAATAAAAGCTGCCTTACGGGGCAGCTTTCTCGTCTCGACAATATCGTTGGTTTAGTTTAGTGATAAGTCAAGATACGTTCTTATTTGTCTTAGTTTACAAAAACTATATCTTCAGGATTGATCTCATTGTTTTCACACATCACTGCGGCACGCTCAATCACGGCTTTCAGCTCGCGGACATTTCCCGGCCATTTATAGTCTGTTAAGAATTTCTGGCAATCTTTTGAAAGTGCGATCTGTGGAATCTTGTTCTCCTTGCAAAACTCCGACAGGAAACTTTTTGACAAAAGAATCACGTCATCCCCGCGCTCATACAAAGGAGGCAGGTGAATAAGGAATCCCTGGAGTCTGTAAAATAAATCTTCCCTGAATCGACCCTCTTTTACTTCCGTCGCAAGGTTGCGGTTCGTTGCCGCAATGACGCGCACATCCAGCTTAACCGGCTTATTGCTTCCGATACGTGTAACTTCCTTTTCTTGTAAAACACGAAGCAGTTTGGTTTGCATAAGCAAATCCATCTCGCCTATCTCATCGAGGAAGATTGATCCTTCATTGGCTTCTTCAAATTTCCCCAGTCTGCGGTCTCTTGCATCCGTAAAAGCGCCTTTTTCATGTCCGAACAATTCGCTTTCAATAAGGTCTTCAGGAATCGCTCCCATGTTAACCGTCACAAATGGTTTGCGGCCACGGGGTGAATTATAATGGATTGCTTTCGCTACGAGCTCTTTACCGGTACCTGATTGGCCGGTCACCAATACCATGATGCCACTCTTCTCCACCTTCTGAATCATCTTCAGGGTTTTGAGCACAGCAGCGCTGTTTCCAAGGATATTGGTGTACTTATTCCGATCCAGGATCTGATCCTTCAAAGTCTCAACCTCTTTTTTGAGATGAACACTCTTGCAAGCGTTCTTCACAGCATTTTCTATATTGACGATTGCACCTTCATTCTTGATGATATAATCCACAGCACCTTTTTTATAGGTATTGATAACCACATCAATTTTTTCTTGTCCACTCACCATGATGCATTGAATTGCATCATTGTAATTCTTGATCTTTTCAAGAAGTTCCTCGCCATTCATTCCCGGCAATAAATAATCTATGGTGACAATGTCCGGATTCTGACTAATGCTATTCAGGCACTCATCAGGAGTCAGGAAATGCGTTACTTCAACATTATCCATTTTCTCCAATGCTGTTTTGATCAGGTTTCCCAAAAACGGATCATCGTCCACTACAAATATCTTAACCATAATAATAGATTTAAATTCAACAATCCTTTTAAGATAAACGGAGGAACTATGTTTCAAAAGGACGCATAATTCAGCTTACATTGTGGCACACTTTCTTACACTTTTTTTGCAAAAGAAAATATTGCTATTTTTTCAATAAAATCGCTATGAAAAGCCGCCTGATATTATGGACACTTGTCTTTTTCCTGCTCACACCTGCATGGATGAGACTTGCCTGGGAATTCACTCCAAGGAAGGTTATGAATCTAATGATTGTCGATAAAACAGTATTGAATTCAAGCAGCGTAAAACACAGAAGCGTAAACTGGATACTCGACCATGAAAAGTACATCAAGAGTGACAGCAACTATTACGAAATTGACAAAGATTATTATGGTTTTTTCCCGGGAGAGAATGAGAACTATACGGTAAGGGACTTTGACAATATGAGTGATGAGGAACTTGACAGTATTGCGGATTACAATGATGCGCTCTATTTTACAGACACTTATGGTGTATTTGTAAATGAATGGTACAGGCACCGCGATATCCATGAGGAATCTCACAGCATTTACGGCGGACTTTCGGAAAAAGACCTGAAGATGATGGAAAAGATGAAAAAGCATAAGAAGCTCATCATTACTGAATTTAATATGATTGGAATGCCAACCCCATCTGATGTGCGCACTTCATTTGAAAATACTTTTCGCTTGAAATGGACAGGATGGATGGCCCGTTCAATTACTTCGCTCGATACGATTGACAATCCTGACCTTCCAAAGTGGATTGTAAGGGCATACAAAAAGAACAACAACAATAACTGGAAATTTAAAAATGCAGGGATGCTTTTTATTCATGAAAACGGAACAGTTGTTGTGCTTGAAAAAGGCAAAGACCTTGTTGAACCTATTCCGACAATTGTGACTGATAAAAAAAATCAATCCCGGTTTGGAATCCCCGGCAGTATTATTTATCCTTACTGGATGGACATTTGGGAAAACAAGACAGATAGTAACTTGGTACAGGCAAACTATATTGTTAACACAACGGCTACAGGCCTTGCATTACTGAGCGCATTTCAAATTCCAAAAATGTTCCCTGCAATAATTGAACACAGAGGTGATTACCGTTTTTTTTATTTCTGCGGCGACTTTGCTGACAATCCGACCAAATTTCGTTTTGCAAAACTCAGCGGGATAACAGGACTAAAATTTCTGATGTACAACGCAAAAGATGAGACTGACAGGAATCGTTTCTTTTGGGAATTTTACTTACCCCTGATGCAAAATATCATGGGAGATTATTACAAAGACCTTCCGCTGTTAAGAAAAAAAAGCATCAAAGACTGAATCTATCCTGCTGATTTCAATTTTCTAACATCCACTTCCTCCATCAGTTCATTTTTCCCTGAAAGATAGCCTTCAAAGTGATGTGCAAAATACGGCGCAAGCAGGCATCCCTTTGTTCCAAGTCCGTTGAATATTCCAATCTGGTCATATTCCGGATGCAATCCCAGAAATGGCCGCCTATCTTTAACTGTGGGACGAATGGCCGCGCGATGGTCAACCACTTCAAATGGAATTTTCAGAATAGTTTTAAGCTGTTCGACTAAATAATCTTTGCCTTCTTCCGTAGGCAAATTATTTTCAGCATTCCAGGAATATGTAGATCCAACCTTAAATTGATTCATTCCCAATGGCAAAATAAATATTTTCCTGTTTATTATGTGATTCAATTCCATTTCTGCCTTTATTGTAAGTACTTCGCCTTTGGAAGGTAAAAATGGCAGATGTGCCCAGTAAGGATTACTTTTTGCTTCCACCCCTTCACAAAAAATAATTTTTTCCGCAATGTATTCTTTGTATTCAACGCCATCAGCATCAAAACGAAGTAAATCAAAATCAAACTTTTCATGCAGCAAGATATTCTCCTTTAAAAATGAGTCTCTGAACGCCCTCGTAAGAATACCGATATCAATCCATGAGGACTTGGTGACTGTGATATTTCTAAAAAATGGGTGCAGGTAAGCATCATACTTATTCCCATAATTATTTATATCAATATATGAAAAGAGTTCTTTATCACCGCTTCTAGCCATCCAATCATTATATTCTTTGGGAGAAGAAAGCAATTCAATCACCGGTAATGGATAAAATAATTTCTTGCCAATAAACGATTCTAACTCGCTGTAAGCATCCTGTGCAAAAGGTAATAACTTGCCAACCATCCAAGTTTTAACAATTCTTCTGCCTGTAATAGGGTGAATAATCCCGGCTGAAACACCTGATGCCGACGACACTTTTTTTTCGTCAACCATAACAAAAGATTTTTTATTCTTTATCAAGAACCACGATAATAAAGTACCTGCAAGTCCCTGCCCGACAATGATATAATTGACTTTCCTCATGTCAGGGCTTCTTTCCGGTAAATGCTACCATTGCAATGCGGTCACCTTTGGCATTGACGGATATCCTGTAAAAATCGCCGAGCACGGAAGAAAAATCTGCAATCTCCTTCCAGTCATTTCCTGAAGAAGGGTCATATTGAAAAAGCTTCCCTATGTTTCCCATCAGAAAAGTTCCATCCGGCATGATAGCAAAATCTTCACTGGCGGATAAAGTTGAAACAACTCTTTTTTTCTCACCTGTTTTAATACTCATTTCAAAAATTCCCCAGTCAGTTTCATTCTGCTTGATGACAAAATAAAGACTCCTTTTATCATTGCTCAGCTTCATGCACCTTCCTATATCGCTTGCGATAAGAGTACGTGCACCCGCTCTAATATTCAATATCTGTAATGTCATGGCATTGCCCAAAATGAACATGGCAAGGGAAGAATCATTGAGCCAACAATAATAACCAATAGAGTCTGTACCTGTAATGTGTTCTGCAAAAGTCATATTGCTCAACGGTAGATTGTAGAATCTCTGTCCGTTATCTGCATCCACACGAACGACAGAAATGTTTTTTCCGTCCGGTCCAAGCATCGGAGAATATTCACTTTCCAAAGTATTTGTAACTGCAGTGATCTTTTTAGCAATGAGATCATACTTGAAAATGTCAGATTGTGTTGTATCCGTAACGGCCACATAAAGCAACGATTTACCATCGGGCATAAAAAAAGGCTGGTTGTCATATCCTTCGCGGTGAGTGATATTATCCGGTGCAGAGAACATCAGCTTCCTATCATGTTTTGTCACCTGGCTTATAAATATGTCGGTTTCCGGAAGTTGTGCATTTGCAATTGAAACCACACAAAGTAAAATGATCAAAATTTTTATCTTCATAATTGAAATTATATTTACGAGAGGCCTTTAATAAAATCTCCTTCTTATAATTTTCTGTGAATCTTGTCCTTCTTCGTCGGATTAAGGTCGATCGTAATGTCAACACTATCAATTTTATCCTCCACGAAACTTTTCCTGCTTGTAAAACCCCTCACCACTGCCGTACTAAACTCTTCAAAAGAGACAACTGCTATTGAATCAAGTTTCCCGTTAAAATTCAGGTCACGGGCAATTGTTCTGTGGAACATGCCTTTTTTCTCAATGAGTTTGTATCCAATCTCTGCAGAATCAGGGCTAAAAGTTGAAGTTTGTCTTTCAATAAAATAATTGTCCCAGACAGGAATCCTATCCGAATGTCTGACAAAGTTAGCTGTTAGCAGAAAATTGAGGAGTGCTGATGGTGAGACGATAAAAACAAAAACAGAAAGGCAGTATATTCCAAAATAGATTTTGAGGAACAAGTTTGTCGAAGTACCCAATGCAAGGCCACCCGTGATAATGCCAGAACAAAAGAAAATTAAAAAAGAAACGTATCGCGGTGATTCCTCTTTATTAGTTAAGAAGGTGAAGAGAAATAAAACACCAAAAATGACATGCAGGGAAGCAAGCATACGCAACCATCCGTTATTTAATTTTTTTCCAGTAAATAACAGTGCCAGTGCAATAATATTCGATAGGATGAAACCAATGATGGCTGCAAGGAGAAGCATGAGGCAAACGTATGAAAAAAGATGCAGTAAGTAGTGGCAGGAGGCAAGGAAAATGAGATGTGAGATATGAGATATGAGATATGAGATATGAGATATGAGAAAATAGTACCGTTCATTACGAAACGATTTAATTCAAAATAATCAATGGACTGTGCACGGGAGGTAAACGTTAAGAAAAAAAAGATTGTCGGAATTTGCCTTTTCATCAGTTTGAAAGCCTTCCTTCAAAATTACATTCCCGAAAAGTAAATGAAGAATCAAAAAATATGAATAGGATACAATTCTAACAATTCACAATTGTCCAAAAAGTCCAGGTAAATAAAAACAGCACCGTTTACCCCTTCTCCTCTACAATCATCCTGAAACCCTTTCCATGCAGGTTCATGATATTGATATTGGAATCATCTTTAAGGTACTTACGGAGCTTGGTCACAAAAACGTCCATGCTGCGTGCTGTAAAATAATTGTCATCGCCCCAGATGTCCTTCAAAGCCTTTGTGCGTGGAAGCAGGTCATTTTTGAATAAGCACAAGAGCTTTAAAAGATCAGCTTCCTTTGGTGAGAGTCGTTGCTCCTTTCCTTCACTTGAAATGATCCGGTGGTCGTAATTGAAATGATATTTCCCGATTTCAAACTCTTTTTGGTCCGGATCTATTCCACGTTCATTGCTTCGCTTCAGAATAGCTTTCAGCTTATAAAGCAGCACCTCAGAATCAAATGGTTTGGTGATATAATCATCTGCACCTACCTGAAAACCTGTCAGCATATCTTCCTTCATTGTTTTTGCAGTAAGGAAAATAATTGGGACCTGGGCATTCTTCTCTCTTATCTCACGAGCCAGTGTGAATCCATCCTTGCGTGGCATCATTACGTCCAGTATGCATACGTCAAAGTTCCCTTTGGCAAATGTTTCAAAACCGGCAAACCCGTCTGTGGCAAGTTTCACTTCATAGTCATTCAGTTCAAGGTAATTTTTTAACACAGAACCGAAGTTGGGATCGTCTTCAACGAGGAGGATTTTAGATTTTAGCATAGGGAGAGATGTGAGTAATGAGATGTGAGTAATGAGTAATGAGATGTGAGTATTGAGATGTGAGTATTGAGATGTGAGTATTGAGATGTGAGTATTGAGTATTGAGTATTGAGTATTGAGTATTGAGTATTGAGATTTACGACTTTCAACTTTTCGGTTCTGAATTTTCGCCTTGTTGTTACAATTATAAATTCTTAATCATTTATGACTCATCAATCGGAATTTACCCATGCGGAATAAACACCTCGAAAGTACTGCCTTTCCCCGGATCACTTTTCACACCAATCCAGCCGCGGTGTTGCTCAACAATGGCTTTCACATAACTTAGTCCGAGTCCGAAACCTTTTATATTGTGAATATTTCCAGTTGGCACACGGTAAAATTTATCAAATATTTTTTTAATGGTATCACGTGACATTCCCATTCCTGAATCCTTTACCTTTATTAAAACTCCATTGTCAATATCCTCAGTCGTAATTATGATTGCCGGTTTTTCAGGAGAATACTTATTGGCATTGTCGAGTAAATTAAAAATGACGTTTGACAAATGGAGCATATCCGCCTTCACTACAGGAGTGGCGGAATTCAGTTCCGCAGACAGCATTCCCTCCCTTGACTCAACCTGTAACCTGATAAGATCGACTGCCTGAAGAATTATTTCATGAAGGTTTACATCTTCTTTTCTCAAACTTAATTCTCCCTTTTCAATCTGGGCCATTTGCAATACATGCTCTACCTGGGCGTTCATACGCTTGTTCTCTTCGCGAATAATTCTTGTAAAATAATCCATCTTCTCAGGGTCAGCAACAACCTTAGGATTTTTTAATGAGTCTGCTGCAAGTGAAATCGTCGCAATCGGCGTTTTAAATTCATGCGTCATGTTATTGATAAAGTCACTTTTAATGTCAGATATTTTTTTCTGTCTTATAATGACTTGAATTGTATACATAAAAACAAAAAGAATGATCAGTGTGAAAACTGAAGATCCCACCAGCATCAGCCACATTGAAGAGAGAACATAAGAAATACTGCCCGGGAAACCGATAACAAGGAAATTGGGTTTTGAAAAAAGGTCATTGGGGAAAAGCTGGGTACGGTATTTTGATTTCAGGAGTGCGTCCGAACTGCCTTCCGGACAATTACTCAACAGCATTTTGTTTCCTTCATTGTTTGTGACACAATACTCATACCCTAGTGGAATACCGCGATTCCTCAACTCCGTCGAAATAATGGTATCCAGTTCACAATCTGTGAGACGCTTTTTGATGTTTGGTTCATTACTTACAAATTCTCTCGCCCAGTCAGCCATCAACTGATTCATCTTTTCCACCTTTGCCTTCAGTTTCTCTTCACTGCGCCTGATGGTGATCTCAGCTGAATCATTGTAAATGCGCGTGACTTCTGATGTGCGGACCCGGCGTGTGCTTGATGAATCTGAGTGAAAGAAATTTTTGTGGTGATATCTGAGAATGGTCTGGTTACTACCCGGGCGATGAAACTCAATGTTGATGTCTGCATTGTCAAGGTCATCCAGCAGTGGAGCCGGGCCATTGGGTGTCGCAGGATAATTCGGAAAATCGATATCGGTATCACTAATGCTGATTGGGGCGATCAATTCAGAATCCTGAACAAGAATATTTGTTACGTGTGATGGATCAGCATAAGCGACAAGCTTCCTATTCATCAAAGAGAATGTCTCATGCGTCTCGATGCGGTCAACGATAGAATTCATCGCCTGGCTGACTGATTGATCAAATTGCTGCTCCTTCAGGTGAATATCATGTGTGATCCAGTAAACCTGCAAACAGATAATGCCAATGAGTGCCACACTCATTAAAGTAATCACCCATCTGATACGGTATTTATTCATCAGGCATCAAAGTTAGCAGCACATTAACAGTTCAAAAAAACTTTAACCCAATATTAACAGAGTTTAACCGCCTGTTAACCCCTATCGAAATATGATGGCTGTATCATTGTGGCTCCAAATAATTCATCTTATGAAAACAACATTACTTAATTCAAAGGAATTACCAGCATGGATCGTGCTTGTATGTGCCATTGTACTATTCACTGTCTCATTTTCATTTGCACAGGAAAAAGGAAAGGAAAAAAAATCTGAAATCAAGATCAAAATCCAGAAAGAAGAAAATGGCAGGAAGACAAAGATCGATACGACGATTACTTCCGATCAGCTTCCTGCACTCAAAGAATACCTCAACGACCTGGATATTGATTTCGATGCAGATATGAGAGGAATTGGTTTTGAAGATGGGAACTTCAATGCCAATGGCGATATGAGAATGCATTTCCGCCACCCTGAAATGAGCAAGGAAGAACGCCTGGCATTTGAAATGGAAATGAAAAATCTAAAGGAAGATTTGAAAGGACTCGGGGATGAAATGAAAGATATGCATATTGAAATGTATGGATTTAACGACAAGGATCCGGAAAACTTTGACCTTCAATTAAGCATACCTGGATTTCCGGCACCACCTGCGCCGCCGTCTCCAAACAGCTCATTCTTTTATTACGGTGATGATGACGAGGCCAATGAAACGGATTGCAAAAATGGAAAAACATTTCAATTCAGTTTTCATTCAATGAATGATGAAGTACCTGACAGCCTGAATGACGAGGAACATATCGTTGTTTATGGAGCGAAGGATGAAGAAACGCCAGTGCTGGAAAAAGAAATCACCACAAAAGACGGAGACAAGATTTTTATTTACAAACGCAAACTCCCGAAAAAAGAGGATCCAAAAGCAACGGCTGCGATGCCTGTCACTAAGATCAAGGTATATCCAAACCCCGGAAATGGCAAGCTGTCTGTAAGTTTTACTGCCCAGTCAAAAGGCGATATTGAGATCTTGATCAGTGATGCAAAAGGAAACGAAGTATATACAAGAACCTTAAAGGATTTCAGCGGAGAGTATTTTAATCAGGTTGATATTTCAGAAAAAGGCAAAGGCACTTACTTCTTAAAAATTACACAAGGTGATGACAGCATCACAAAGAAACTCGTGGTAGAGTAATCCCGTTTGGACGGGATAATAATTGGTTTATTTTCTCATGGTGAAAGACCGTTCCCGCTTTGGCGGGAGCGGTTTTGTTGCTAAGGAGAGGTGTGAGGTATGAGATGTTAGATGTGAGATGTGAAGAAAAACGGATCAAATTTTCAATTAACCCAAATGTTAACTTGCGCCATTAAATCAATCACACATTTTGCGGAAAGCGTATTTCAAAATGCATATGGCCATTTTCCTCTGGGGCTTTACAGGGCTTTTGGGGAAACTCATTCAGCTGAATGAAGGTGTACTTGTTTGGTACCGCATGCTGATCAGCGCAATTGCCGTTGCAATCATTTTACTCTATCAGAAAAAAATGCCTAAGCTGTCATTCAGGCAGGTTGCACATATTAGCGGCATTGGCATCCTCGTAATGATGCACTGGGTTGCATTTTACGCATCCATCAAACTTGCAAGCATTTCCATTGCAATGGTGTGTCTTTCATCGATCGCACTTTTTGTTTCTTTCATTGAACCCATTATAAACAGAGAGAAGTTTGATTACACGGAGATCTTTTTCAGCGCTCTTGCAGTCATTGGCATTTCAACTATTTACCGATCAGATCCTACAGCATCTGCCGGAATTATTGTGGGAATACTCAGCGCCTTATTCAGCGCTATCTTCAGCTCACTAAACAAAAAAATTGCATCGAAGCACGAACCACTCACAATCAGTCTTGTTGAGCTTGCAAGCGGGTTTGTATTTCTTACTCTGCTTTTTCCGGTTTACATGAAAATTCAGCCAACAGACAAGTTCATTCCCGACACAATGGACTGGGTATATCTCATGATCCTTTCTCTTGTGTGTACAGTACTTACCTGGATACTTTCACTTGAAGCGTTACAAAAAGTATCTGCGTACACTGTTGCACTTGCATTGAACCTGGAACCGATTTATGGTATCATCCTGGCGGTTGTTTTTGCAGGTGAAGGAAAAAATCTGAATGCAGGATTTTATTATGGCGCTGGCATCATCATGCTTACGATCGTACTGCACACTCTATACAAATTCAGAAAAAAAATCAGAAGCCGAATCCTATCCTGACAACGGGGTTGTTCCGGTAGTAAGGAGAGTTCCTGTCCTGCAGCACTTCAAACAAAAGCAATAGCTGAATAAAGCCGCGCTGACCGAGCGGCTGATTGTACCCTCCGCCCACAAAAAGAGAAGGGACCCATATCCGGGAATATTTATTCAGAAAAACATCATAACCTTCCAGATTTAGTTCTTCATATTCTGCATGGGCAAACAGGTTGTCAGTAAAAAAATATTTTCCAAAAACGCTGCCACCATAAATGCTCGTTTCATACCTTGAGTTTGTATAGGGATTTCTATAGTTATAATAAATATAGGTAATGCCGATACCCGGAACAAACTTATCTGTCACTCTGTACCCTACCTGTGGCGAGAGATTTACAACTGTGGTTGTGCCGAACTGCAAACCGAAATTTCCTCCGATATAAATCTTATCCCAAAAGCTATCATCTTTGACAGTGGGAGGCTCAATGCGTTCCTGCTGCTGAGCATTGACGGTACCCAAAATCAGAACCGGGAGTATAGTGAACCAAATCAGCAGTCGATATATTTTCATGATAAAGAATAACAAGGCGCAAAGGTAGATTGTTTTTCCCTTCGTACATTCGTGCATTCCCAATCAACAATAGAAAACCATGAATTGTGTAATAACAGGTGCCAGTACAGGTATCGGATATCATTTAGCGTTAAAGCTTGCAATCGAAGGCCATACTGTATTTGCCATTGCAAGAAGGAAAGCACTCCTTCAGAATCTCAGCAGCGAAATATTGCTGCTGAAGCCAGGTGCTAAGATCCATTTGCTTGCTGGAGACATTACAAGTGAATTTTTTCTGGAAGATGTTGCAAAGGAAATTTCTCAAAAAGAAAATTCCATCAATATCCTGATCAATAATGCAGGAACGCTTATCAATAAACCATTTGAACAGTTAACATCCAGCGACTGGAAAAGTGTTTATTCAACGAATGTATTTGCCATTGTTGATCTGATCAGAAAACTGCTGCCGCTATTTTCAAAAACCGAAAGGAGTCACATCCTCAACATCAGCAGCATGGGAGGTTTTCAGGGAAGCGCAAAGTTCAAAGGGCTGTCGGCTTATAGTTCAAGCAAAGCAGCATTGGCAGGGATTACTGAATGCCTCGCGGAAGAATTCAAGGACAGGAATATCGCTGTTAATTGCCTTTGTATGGGAAGTGTACAAACAGAAATGTTTAGTGCTGCTTTCCCTGATTTTAAGGCTGCGACATCAGCAGCGGAAGTGGCAAAATTCATTGCAGAGTTTGCTGTAGAAGGATGTAAGCTTTTTAACGGAAAAATCATTCCTGTTTCAAATTCGACGCCTTAGGAATATCAATGTTTATTCCGCTTCAATCCTAATATTTTTATGCAGGTCAACTCCTCCTACCGCGATATCTGGCGCATGGCATATCCTGTCATCATCGGGGCATTGGCGGTTACAGTCTTGAATGTGACTGACACGATTTTTTTAGGCAGGATCGGCGAAACAGAACTGGGCGCATCAGCGCTCGGAGGCGTATTTTATTTTGTGATGGTGATGGTCGGTGTTGCATTGGGAACAGGCGCTCAGATACAGATCGCGCGGCGTGCGGGAGAAAAAAACCATGCTGCAATCGGAGAAATTTTTGACCACAGTTTTTTTCTGCTGATTGGATTGAGCATTGTCCAGTTTATCCTTCTTGCATTCTTTTCCCGCCAGCTATTTGGGATGCTTGTGGGAGATCCTGAAGTAAGCGAAGCCTGCATTCAATTTCTGAAGTACAGGTCTTACGGGATTTTCTTTGTCATGATGGCCACTGCATTCCGTTCTTTTTATGTGGGCATCGCTTCTCCAAAAGTATGGGGCTATTATTCTTTCCTGATGGCCATTGTAAATATCATTTTGGGTTATGGGCTTATTTTCGGAAACCTCGGAATGCCTGAGATGGGCATTGCAGGGGCAGGACTGGCATCCAGTATAGCTGAGGCAATTGGTTTGATTTACCTTGTTTTATACAGCACAAATAAAAATGCAATCAAAGAATTTCAATTGTTCCGTTTCAAGACTTTCAACAGGGAATTAATCACCAAAACAATTTCATTGTCGGCTCCGCTTGTGGTTCAGAATCTTATTTCCATGGGAGCATGGTTTATCTTTTTTGTCTTCATTGAGAAGATGGGAAAACATGCCCTTGCAATTTCAAATATAACCCGAAGTATTTACATGATTGACATGACACCCATGTGGGGTTTCAGCGTAGCAGCAAGCAGCATGGTTGGCAATCTGATAGGTCAGGGCCGACAAGATGAAGTGATGACCCTGGTTAATAGGATCATTAAAATGGCTACGCTATTCTCAATAGTTATGGTACTTCTGAATATTCTTTTCCCTGTCGAGCTAATGGGGCTGTTTACGAGTGACAAATCACTTGCGGTTGACAGTTATGGAAGCCTGCTGATGATTTGCGTTGCCATGGTCATTTTCCCGATGGCCATTGTATGCATCAGTGCAGTAAGCGGTACCGGTGCAACACGCACGGCATTGTACATTGAGATTGTTGCCATCCTTATCTACATGGTTTACCTCGTTGTAGTCGTATTCAAACTCAAACTGAGCCTTGAAATTGCCTGGCTGGCAGAAACAATTTACTGGTTGTTTACGGGTCTGGTTTCCTATCTATTCCTTAGAAGCCTTAAGTGGACAAAAATCCGCATTTGACGCGGATTGCATGATATCAATATATATATTAGCGGAATCGTTCCTATATCATTTTGGGTTTTATGTCGGCACCAGCGATTATCTTTTACGGGACACCGGAATTTGCGGTTGCAACACTTGAAAGGCTTATACAAAATAAGTTTAACATCATTGCTGTGGTCACCTCTCCCGATAAACCAGCAGGTCGCGGACAGAAAATGCAGACCAGTGCAGTTAAGGACTGCGCACTTAAACACCATCTTAAAATTCTTCAGCCGGAAAATTTAAAGGACACATCTTTTATTTCAGAACTGACTCAATTAAAACCAGATCTGCAAATTGTTGTTGCATTCAGGATGTTACCTGAGCAGGTATGGAAATTTCCAAAACTGGGTACATTTAATTTGCATGCATCTCTTCTCCCGCAATACCGTGGCGCTGCCCCCATAAACTGGGCATTGATGAATGGGGAAAAAGAAACAGGTGTGACCACATTTTTTCTCAGGCATGAAATCGATACAGGCAGCATCATTATGCAGGAAAAGGTTCATATACTTGAAAATGAAAATGTTGGTACTTTATACGAGCGTCTGAAAAATATCGGGGCTGAACTGGTTCAAAAGACAGTGACAGCTATCGAGAATAAAGATTATAGCCTTAAAGAGCAAACACAGATAAAAACAGGTGTGTTAATGCCGGCACCCAAACTCAACAGGAAGAATACAAAAATTGATTTTAATAAAAACCCCGAAGAGATACGCAACTTCATTCGCGGACTTACGCCGGAACCAGGTGCCCATGCTGAATTAAACCTGCCTGAAAATTTTCTCAGCCTGATGATAAAGATTTATGATGTGGAGACTGAACTCAAATCGCATACTGAGCCATTTGGAAAAATAGAAACCGACCATAAGAGTTTCCTGAAAGTTTATGTCAAAGATGGTCTGATTTCGCTGAAAGACATCCATGTATCAGGGAGAAGCAAAATGACGATCAGAGATTTCCTGAACGGATTTAAACTGGAAGGGAATTGGAGAATGGTGTAGGGAGGGGGAAGTCAGAAGGCACAAGTCACAAGTCACAAGTCACAAGTCACAAGTCACAAGTCATAAGTCATAAGTCACAAGTCACAAGTCATAAGTCACAAGTCACAAGTCATAAGTCATAAGTCATAAGTCATAAGTCA
>CAYHHK010000006.1:0-1873 GCA_964356415.1 uncultured Flavobacteriales bacterium | reverse complement strand
AAGTCATAAGTCATAAGTCATAAGTCATAAGTCACAAGTCACAAGTCACAAGTCATAAGTTAGAAGTTACAAGTAAAAATTAAAAAGCCAGAAGACAAGATTCAGAAATAGTACTTAGACTTGAGCTTGCTTGTTTATTAAGATTTGAATTTGACTTTTCATTTCCTCAATTTTAAGTTTTCTTAGTTTAAAACTTTACTACTTTTTTTCAACTTTACGCTAAGAATTGCACACCTTGCAATTTAATTACTCCAATGAAAATTGCATTGATTGGTTATGGCAAAATGGGAAAAGCAATTGAGCAAATTGCTTTAAAGAAAGGGCATGAAATTGTTTTGAAAATTTCCGAAGAAAATCTTGCAGACATTACAACTGCCCATCTTTCTGAAGCCAACGTTGCCATAGAATTCACACAACCACATGCTGCCTATAACAATGTGCTAAAATGCTTTGCTGCAAATGTTCCTGTAGTATGTGGTACAACAGGATGGTATCAACAACTGGAAGAAGCAAAAAAAATATGCCTGGAAAAGAACCAATCCTTTTTTCATGCGACTAATTTCAGTATCGGGGTAAACCTGTTTTTTGCACTCAGTGAACAGATGGCAAAAATGGCTGAACGGTTTCCAATCTACTATGACATCAGCATCACAGAAACGCACCACACAGAAAAGAAAGATGCGCCCAGTGGCACTGCTGTTACGCTTGCCGATGATATCATCAGTCGTATTTCACGACTTAAAAAATGGGAAGGAGAATTGGGCGAAAAATCATCATTTTTTAATTCTATAAAAGACAATTCTATTCTTCCAGTACATTCAATTCGATCAGGAGATGTTGCAGGCTTGCACGAAATCTGTTACCAAAGTGAAGACGACTCAATTACCCTGATTCATAATGCAAAAGGACGAGGTGGATTTGCAAAAGGCGCTGTAATGGCTGCGGAATGGCTTTTCGGGAAGAAAGGCGTATTCGGTATGAAGGATTTGCTTGAATTGTAACGAATTTGTTTAACCTCTCGTTAATACTTTACTCCTGAAGGTTGCCCTAAATTTGCCCCAAACCGGAAAAACCTGCAATCTTTTTCATCAAAACAACTTAAAGAAACTATGAAGCGATTAAGAATCAACTGGGACCTTATCAAAGACATTATTTTCGGAATTTTCACCATCGGTGTTTGGTTCCTGCTAAAAACAAAACCGGGACAACGCAAAAGTGCCACACGGGAATGGATTGACGCCATCATATTCGCAGTTATTGCTGCCACCATCATCCGCACTTTCTTTATTGAAGCATACACGATTCCGACACCAAGTATGGAGAAGTCCCTTCTCGTTGGAGATTTTTTGTTTGTGAGCAAAGTAAGTTATGGTGCCCGCATACCAATGACGCCATTATCGTTTCCATTTGCGCACCATACAATGCCACTCATCGGAGGCAAATCTTATCTTGAATGGATCAAAGTAGGATACCACAGGTTATGGGGTTTCGGCGAAATAAAAAATAATGACATAGTCGTTTTCAACTGGCCGGCTGAAAATGAAGGCAGACCAGTTGATAAGAAAGAGAATTACATCAAACGCTGTATAGGCATTGCGGGAGACAGCATCAATATTATAGACCGTAAAGTATATATCAACGGCAAGCAGACGGAGTTTCCTGAAAAATCTCAGTTCACCTATCACGTAAAAACAGATGGGTCTAAATTCAACCCTGCCATAATGGAGAAATTGGATTATCCTGAAGGAGGGCCCACTTCCGACCAGGGAGACTATGCTTACTTCCTCACCAAAGATGGCACTGAAAAGTTACGCGCGATGAATAATGTAAAAGGCATTGACCCCATGATTGATCCTAAGGGAAATTTTGAAGA
>CAYHHK010000005.1:56223-59718 GCA_964356415.1 uncultured Flavobacteriales bacterium | reverse complement strand
ACGACCTTTGGGTTATGAGCCCAACGAGCTACCAACTGCTCCACCCCGCACTATATCTTGATTTTGAGTCTTTTTTCTTAGAACTGCTCTCTTTTTTGGAGGTCGCAAACCTACATGATTTTTTCAAATAACAACCAATATTTTTAAAAATCATTTATATGCTTATAATCACATATTATCTAGAAAAACCATAAGAAAACAACGGAATTTCCTCCACCAAAACACTTCGTATGCCTCTTATGTTTTACAAAATAATCGCCATCCTTACTCCACCCCAATTGTGCGAATCTCCACTGCTAAATTCCCTGGTCAGGAAAGACTGAAAATATTCGAGATTAATTTTTCCAATGTTAAAGACGATTCCGAGATTATTTTGAAGAGTTAGCCGCATTAAATCTCCGGAAGAAATTGTGTATTCGCTATTACGGTTGAATAAGCCCCCCTGCAGCGTCGCATCATACCCGACTGCGCTGATCATTGGCTGGACATAAAAATGCATCCGGAATATTTTTCTTTTCCCTTGTGATTGAAATGGTGAATCAAAATATCCGGCCATTGCAACAATCCCCATGGAGATTTTATCATTCAAAGTTCCTGCCCAGACCTCTCCATAACCATTAAGGAGAAAAAAACTATTCGAAAGTATTTTCTTTTCAAAATCAATCTGGTAATTCAGCGCAAGATCATTTTTTATTTGATGCTGCCAGCCGAGTGGAAGGAAGTTTCCTGTCCGGCGATGAATAGAGGTTTGTGTCTCCTTTCCTCCGGCGGAACTACCAACTACGCCAACCGATATTGAAGAAGAGAATCGTTCATTCTTTATTGTGTCAACTGCTATTAAGAAAGTTTCCAAAAGAAGGACGCCTGAATATGGACGATCACCATAAAGTACTTCATCATGACGAATACTTGTCGGGGTATAAACGTCCTGCTCAATGGAAACTCCATATTTTATTTTTCCTTTTTTAGGATGGACCAGGATTTTTGAAAGCGGAAATTTATTTAATGCAGGATGGACTAACTCAAGATTGATTCCCTGGGAAAAATACCAGTCAGCAGCGGAGAAAAAATCATTTTCATAGTGTAAGCGGAAATATTTTTCACCATGAATATTTCTGAAGGAAGCGGTGTTGTCAATGACCTGTGCCGGACAACTGCAGCAAAAGCAAAAAAGAAAAGCAGTAAAACAAATGGCACGTTTTCGCATGACTGATTTACGAAAACAATACCGGTGCAGATTTAATAGTTTAACAATTCTCCCATCACTTTTGCCACTTTTTCCGCATTAGGAATCATGGCCGCCTCAAGTGTTGAATTCAATGGAATGGCAGGGAGATTTTCGGAGCCAATGACTCTCACGGGTGCATCCAGTGACTGAAAGCATTCATCAGAGATTTTGCCTGCGAGTGCCTGAGCGAAAGAATTATTCAGGACTTCTTCAGTTACTACAAGGCAACGGTTGTGTTTTCTTACCGATGCAAAAACGGTTTCGTAATCGACCGGAGCAAGGGTTCTTAAATCAATAATTTCAACTCTTTCCGGGAAGTTCTTTGCCGCATTCTTCGCCCAGTAAACACCCATTCCGTACGTGATGACAGTGAGAGTAGTTGATTTACTCCCAGTCTCCCTTTCACCAGTTCTCCCATTCTTCGCCAGAGCGGGAGAAGCGGAGAGCGGGAGAGAAACCGATTGAACGATGCGCGCTTTGCCAAATGGTATTACATAATCTTCGTCAGGCTCAACGGTTTTTGCATCTTCTGTTCCTTTGATCTTGCTCCAGTACAATCCCTTGTGCTCAAGAATCACACATGGATTTGTATCATAATATGCTGCTTTGATAAGGCCCTTCAAATCTGCTCCGGTGCTTGGATATGCGATTTTAATTCCGCGGATGTTAGTAAGAATGCTTTCTACACTTGAAGAATGGTATGGACCTCCGCTACCGTAAGCGCCGATTGGAACACGAATGATGCAGCTCACAGGCCATTTTCCGTTTGTCAGATAACAACTGCGCGCCACTTCAGTAAATAACTGATTCAGTCCTGGAAAAATGTAATCGGCAAATTGTACTTCAACAATGGGTTTCAGTCCGACAGCACTCATGCCAACAGTACTTCCAATAATAAATGCCTCCTGAATCGGCGTATTGAAAACACGGTCATCACCAAACTTTTGTGCAAGTGTTGCTGCTTCACGAAACACACCGCCTAGCCTGGCGCCCACATCCTGTCCGTATAACAAACACTCTTTGTGTTTTTCCATCAGTTCTTTGACGGCGAACAATGCACAGTCAACCATTACGGTTTTCTCTTTCCCTTTTGGTTCACGTTCTCCTTTTTCTGCGGTGATGGGAGTTGGAGCGAAGTCATGGGTAAATAAATCTTCCGAACGAGGGTCTTCTGCTTTCAATGCTCTTTCAAAATCTGCTTTCACCAATAAGGCAGCCCGCGTTTCAATTACAGCAAGATTTTTTTCTTCATATCCGGCAGAAAGGAGCATCTTTTTAAACTTCGGGAGCGGATCACGTTTCATGTCTTCTTCGAGATCATGGCGGTACCATTCTCTTCTGACTCCGCTAGTATGATGAGCAAGTAAAGGAACCTTTGCATGGATCATCATCGGCCTTCTTTCAATGCGGATAATATCCAAAACCTCTCTTACAGTTTCGTAGCATTTATAAAAATCAGTTCCATCGATAGAGCGCACTTCCATTCCCTTGAATCCTTTCGCATATTCAGGCGCATCCATGGCACGCACTTCCTTTGAATGTGCTGATATATCCCATTCATTGTCCTGGATGAAATAGAGTATAGGCATTTTCTTCAGGACCGCCATCTGGAACGCCTCGCTCACTTCGCCTTCAGTAACAGATCCGTCACCCATTGAACATACTACGACAGGTTTTTCCTTTATTTTTTTGTCATCTATCCCAAGCTTTTCCCTGTATTGAATTCCCATTGCAATACCTGTTGTTGGTATGGCCTGCATACCAGTAGCCGACGACTGATGCGGAATTTTCGGCATGTCGTCACGCCTTAAAGATGGATGACAATAGTAAGTTCTTCCACCTGAAAAAGGATCGTCACGTTTGGCAAGTAACTGAAGCATCAGTTCATAAGGCTTCATTCCAATGCCGAGGAGGATGCTGTCGTCGCGGTAATATGCAGAAAGAAAATCCTGTGGTTTCAGTTGTAAGCCAAGTGCCAGCTGAATGGCCTCATGTCCGCGGGAACATGCATGAACATATTTTGCAGTGATCTGGGATTTTTCCTCGTACAGATCGCTCATGGCACGTGCAGAACACATGAGTTCGTAAGCTTTTAATAGAACGCTTTCGTCTATGCCGGTTTTCGATTTTTCAGCGGTTTGCATGCGGCTGTAAATGTAGGATATCTCGACGAAGTACGAATGGGAATACGAAAATACGATGATCTCAACGAAGTACGAATGGGAATACGAAATTACGAATATAGGGTGATCTCAACGAAGTACGAA
>CAYHHK010000005.1:14907-56123 GCA_964356415.1 uncultured Flavobacteriales bacterium | reverse complement strand
TCTTTTTTGTTTGTGTATTCACCGGTATAAGGTGCATCGGTTCCTTTGCGGAGGAGGACGCGTTCTTCATCAGGGGTGAGGTTGTTGTAGTCCATGATGCAAAGTAAATCAATTTGAAGATAAAATAATTTGAAGATTTGAAGATGTGTAGATTTGAAGGTTGGAATTCCGTTGGGTGAGGACTGTAGATTTTTTATTTAAACCATCAGGTTGAGGAGAGGGGCGGCCGCTACGAAGAAGGCAGTGACAAAATTAAACCCGATAGTAGCGGAAAGCCCGCATAGCGAGGGATTGTGTTCTGGCCGGACTTGCAGCGTATAGCGGGCAGACTGGATAATTTGAACCAACCGTATCTTTCCCAAATATTTTTTAAAGAAGTTTCAAATATGACGTTTGCAGTACCGTTTATGATTCAAAGCCAATCAATGATGGAAAAGGATTCTACGTCACATTTTAAACCCATGTACTATGAATCACAACATTGTTATTGCTGCAGCACTGCTGCTGATTTCCATCACTGCACTTGCCGATGATTCAAAAAAAGGCAGGGATCAGAGCGCCGGTAACTTTTCAATCGGTACGCGAAATACAATCAGCATGTTCAATGACGATGCTGCTATCGGTAAAGGGATAGGGGGGCAGTTTCGTTTTCAGTTTATGGACAAACTGAATTCGGAGTGGTATGCAGATTACATTCCGTCACAGACAAAAATCACGCATCGTGATGATTATCACATTGGATGGAGTTTGATGTACTACTTCGGGAAAAATGTTCGTTTTGATCATGTTTTGCAGCCTTATCTGATTGCCGGTCATTGCTTCGATTACAGCGTGGTGAGTCAGGTGGGCAATCATAAAAACAATGCAGACCGATTCAGCAGTGCAACACAGGCCGGACTTGGTACGCACTTCAATATTACAAAGCGATTCGATTGTTCACTCAGTGCGCAGTATATGCTTCATTTCGGAAAGGAGATTGAAACAGATGCTGTAAATGGCGAAGGTAAACTTGATATTCACAGAAGCGAATTTGTTAAGCCAGACGGGCATCTGTTATTTACAATCAGTTTCAATTATAAGTTTGTGAACTTCTGGAATGGGTGGAAAGTTTAAGGCACAAGTCACAAGTCACAAGTCACAAGGCACAAGTCACAAGGCACAAGGCACAAGGCACAAGGCACAAGGCACAAGGCACAAGACACAAGTCACAAGACACAAGTCACAAGTCACAAGGCACAAGGCACAAGGCACAAGGCAAAAGGCAAAAGGCAAAAGTTAGAAGGCAAGAAGAAATAGACAATAAACAATAGACAAAAAAAACAAACAGATATGGAACAAACATTGGCATTTGTAAAGAGCAACGAAAATCGTTTTCTCGAAGAACTTTTTGAATTACTGCGCATACCAAGTGTGAGCGCTGATACAAAATACAAGCCGGAGGTGGCGCGTGCGGCAGAATTTATCAGAACGAGTCTGGAAAAAGCAGGTGCGGAAAAAGTTGAGATCTGTCCAACATCAGGGCATCCGATTGTTTACGGTGAAAAGATCATTGATCCGAAACTACCGACGGTAATTGTATACGGTCACTATGATGTTCAACCTGCCGATCCGGTAAATCTGTGGACTACTCCGCCGTTTGAGCCACAAGTGCGCGACGGAAAAATTTACGCCCGCGGAAGCTGCGATGATAAAGGACAGGTATTCATGCATATCAAAGCATTTGAAAGCATGATGAAGACAAACACACTTCCATGCAATGTCCGCTTTATGATTGAAGGCGAAGAAGAAGTGGGCTCTTCCAACCTTGGCGTATGGGTACGCGAAAACAAAAACAGACTGAAGGGAGATGTAATATTGATCTCAGACACTTCCATTGTAGCCAACGATACTCCAAGTATTGAAGTCGGGCTTCGCGGATTGAGTTATGTTCAGGTTGAAGTTACCGGCCCTAACCGTGATCTGCATTCAGGCGTTTATGGCGGCGCTGTTTCCAATCCGATTCAGGTTTTGTGTGATATGATCGCATCGATGAAAGACAAGGAAAACCGCATCACCATACCGGGATTTTATGATGATGTGTTGGAATTGACAAGTGATGAAAGAATAGAACTGAATAAGACACCATTCAACCTGAACGAATATAAAAAGGATTTGGGTGTGGATGAAGTACGCGGAGAAACCGGTTACACAACCCTTGAGCGTACAGGTATACGTCCAACGTTTGAACTGAACGGAATATGGGGCGGTTATACAGGGGAAGGATCAAAAACAGTTCTTCCTTCACAGGCATTTGCAAAGATCAGCATGCGGCTTGTACCTCACCAGACCACTGATAAAATCACCGAGCTGTTTACAAAACATTTTACTTCAATAGCTCCCAAGGGAGTGAAAGTAAAAGTGACTCCACATCATGGCGGCGAACCTGTTGTTACCCCGACAGATTCTGTAGCATATAAAGCTGCGAGCAAAGCGATGGAAACAACCTTCGGCAAGAAACCGATTCCAACACGCGGCGGCGGCAGCATTCCGATCGTTGCACTGTTTGAAAAGGAACTCGGACTGAAATCGGTACTGATGGGTTTTGGCCTTGACAGTGACCTGATCCACTCACCGAATGAGCATTATGGCATATTCAATTTTATGAAAGGAATCGAGACCATTCCTTTGTTCTTTAAGAATTTTGCTGAGATGAGCGCCAAAGAGTAATTTGAACCCGGGGCTCAGGGAATTATTTTTATTTACTGTCAATAACTTCTGTAATTCTTCGTTACTGTTTTAACATTCGCATTGGTAAACAACGTTTATCTTTAGGTTATTAAAACCATCTTAAACACAGATGAAACGAATTGGTAGACTGTTATTGCTATTTTCTTTCCTGATCTTTATTTCTTCATGCAGTGATGAAGAAGTGATTCCCAATAACACAGCCCCACCTGATCAGACCATTGAGAATGTCACCATCAGCAATTACGTAAACCGCGTTTACGTTTCTGTGCTGGGCCGCGAAGCAAGTGAAAGCGAAAAAAGTTCAGGGTTCAATATTCTCCGGCAGAATAATTTATCCATGTCCAGCCGGCTTCAGTTTCTTTACGATGTATTCAGTGATGCAAAGTATTTCGATCACCTGTATACCCATGCCAGGATTGACCTGTTAAACAACATCGATACCATTGAAGTTTATCAACAATGGCAACTGGACAGCTTAATTCTGACCACTACCGTTGATCAGAATGTTATTTTCCTGATTCTTGCCGATATGGAAAGACTGGATTCATTACGACAGGTTCCGAATGACCTTGCCGGTCACCAGATAGAGGTTACATATATGCATCGCAGGTGTGTGAACAATTACTTCTATGACCAGATTAATATGGGTACAGAAAATTTTGTAATCAGTTGTTTCCAGCATTTCCTCAACCGATACCCTACAGCAAATGAACTGAGTGAAGGTAAGAAAATGGCCGACGGAACTTCTGCTGTTCTATTCCTTGAGTTTGGCCAGACTAAATCCGACTTTATAAGAATTTTCTTTACGTCAAGGGACTACCATGAAGGACTGGCTATTAATCTGTACAAAAGATTTTTGCTGCGCAACCCGACTTCTATTGAAATGGGAAATGCAGCACAGGCGTTCAGCAGCACGCATGACTATGTGCAAATGCAGAAAGATATTTTATCTACCAATGAATATATCGGAATAGAATGAAAGCTATAAAATTGTTTTTCGCGCTTATTGTTTTTTCAGGAATCGCTTCTTCCTGTAAAAAAGATTACGTGTATGAAGTGGAAGATGTAAGCGTCACCCAGCCGGGCGGATCCAAGGACAATGTAAAAACAACAACGGAGTTTATTTCAATCGTATACTCTGATTTGTTTAATACAGATATTCCTTCAGATACATTGTTCTATGTGCAGCAGTCTTATGATGCCTTCGGAGATAAAAAACTGATTGAAGACCGCATCGTAAGGCATTTCCTGAATTCTCCGTTTGTACAGATCCCTACTGATGCGACCATGAGGGCGAATGTCCCTTTGTTTGTTGATGAGACGATTCAGAAATTCTTCAACAGAAAGCCGGATGCATTTGAGAATTATTTTATCAGCAATATCATTTCGAATGCTACTACCATTACGCCGATGATGGTTTATTATGCGTGTATGACGAGTAATGAGTACAGGTATTATTAAGGCAGAAGTAGCAAGGCAGAAGTTACAAGTCACAAGTTACAAGTTACAAGTCACAAGTCACAAGTCACAAGTCACAAGTTAATTTTGAAGTTTGAAGTTTGAAAAAAAAATAGAATCTGAATGAGAAGGAGAGAATTCATCAAGAAAGCGGGGCTTGCGACGGCGGGGGCATTTGCGATTCCTTATATTCTTCCTTCGGGAAGGTTGTTTGCAGCATCCGGAATCCGCAAAGTGAACCATGTAGTGTTCTGCATGTTCGCAGGCGGCGTACGCAACTTGGAATCAGTTGATAAATCATTGGGCAACCTCATGCCACATATGTTGCTCGGCAACGAGGCCGTTTCACCTGACATTGCCGCAGCACTTGCTGCAAGTCCGCTTCCTAACCTGAACCTGGGGTATAATATGCAAACCAAAGGGACGCTCTTCAAAGAGTTCCGGTATAAGAGTGGTCCGACAGGACATTTTAACGGACATACAACTGCCATCACAGGTGCATATACAACTGCTGATCTGAACATCAAAGATCATCCGCACACGCCGACCATATTCGAATTTTACCGCAAGCACAATTCACCTGCACAGACAGCGCGCAAATGCTGGTGGGTTTCCAACACTTTAGGCCCCTACCCTGCGCTCAACTTCAGTTCCTTTGCAGGATATGGTGCACAATTCGGTGCAAATTTTATTGCGCCAACTTATATGTTCAGCAACCAGGGATATAATTCAATCGGCACACTCAAAACATTTACGAGCACTGAAGAAGCATCGGTCAACAACATGCGAACATTCATGAATCACAACTTCAATAAAAGTTTTTTGGATGGTGATGCGGGCGTGACCAACATTGAAGCAGATGCTGCAGAGCTGCAAACATGGATCAACTCTATGTTCAGTCAGTATCAGGGAGGCGCTTTCAACAATCCATGGGGAGCGGGATCATCGATGAACAATGACATGATGAATATTTTCTTTGCAGAGAAGATCATTGATCAGTTTGCACCTGAACTGCTGGTTGTAAACATGCAGGATGTGGATGTGGCGCATTTCAATTTTACTGATTATGCTGTCAATCTTCACAAGGCAGATTATGCAGTGGCACACCTCTGGAATAAAATCCAAAGCACGCCGGGGATGATGAATGATACGGTGATGATCATTGCGCCGGAGCATGGCAGGAACCTGAACGGCAATTCAAGTATTGACCAGAATGGTCGTGCTGCACTTGATCATACTGCTGCACTTGATGAAGTCAGCGGCGACCAGATGGCACGTGAGATCTTCTGTCAGGTACTGGGCCCGTCAAATATTGTTCAGCAGGGGCAGGTTATATCAGGTACTGCGGGAGAAAGCATAGATGTGGCAGCTGCCATTGCCAACCTGCTTGGATTCGATACGCAAGTGCCATCAGGATTACTTCGTGATTTTAATGCAACAGGTATTCAACAGGCATTTCTATGATGAATAAGAAAATACTTTTTCTTTTTGCAATCGCAATGGTCATTTTTTCGTGTGAAAAAACGCCTGACAATCCATATGACAATGTCAATTACGATACAGACACAACAACTGACGCAACTGCAGACCCTAATACGATCGTAGGCCTTCACCGAAATATTTTCTTTCCTCGCTGTGCGAAGTCGGGTTGTCATGACGGAACATTTGAACCTGATTACAGAACGGTGATGTCAACCTATTCTACACTTGTTTATCAGCCGGTAATTAAATCCACTGTGGACTCGCTTTCTTTTTTCAAACTTCGTGTCATTCCATTTAATGCAGACAGTTCATCGCTGATGGAGAGATTGACAACTTCAACCAGCGATTATATGCCTTCCAACGGAAACAGATTATCGGGTACAGATATTGATCACATCCGCACATGGATCAACAATGGCGCGAAAGACCAGAATGGGAACATCCCTGTTGCACCGAATCTTCCTCCTGTTATCACGGCAATCTATGCGATTGACCAGAACCCGCCATATGCCCGGGTGGATACAAACAGGCTTGGTGGTATTTCACACAGTCCGTTTATCGTTCATCAGGGACAGAACTTCTATATCATTTTTGCTGCTGAGGATGACAGCACCAGCGTTCCTAACTTCACATTCAATCAGCTGAAGCTTTCTTATAATCAGGATGACTTCAATAGTGCAACAATAGTGAATGCGACATACAATTCACTCGCGCAACAATGGCTCGTTCCTATCAGTGCAAACAACTACACTCTCAACGACACAGTCTTCTTTCGCTATTATGTAAATGACGGAGACCATGTGCAGCCAACGGAATTTCCGCGTGACGACTACCCATATAACTTTAAATATTACTGTTCATTTATTGTTCAATGATGGCAGATATATTTAAAAAGATTTTCCTTTGTTTTTTACTTGTTGCAGCGGTTTCATCATGCAAGAAAGATGATGCAATTGACAGCGACATTCCATCCATTGAGCTGGTGAGTGTTTCATCAAACAATATTTCAGAAGGAGACCAGCTTACTTTCAGGATAAAATATACCGACGGTGACGGCGATCTTGGCGAGAACAATGCAGACGCGCACAATCTTTTTCTGACTGATAATCGGGTAGGTGTTACATATGAATACCGCATTCAGGAACTGGCACCTTCAGGTTCGTCGTTGATTATCCGTGGAAACCTTGATGTGGTACTGAATACAACAGCAATTACAAATGGCAGCAATTCACAGAATGTGACCTATTCAATTTATGTGAAAGACAGGGCAGGAAACCAAAGCAACACGGTAACCACTTCTGACATTACCATTCACAATTGAATAACCCCGTGGGGGTCTGTGGTTTTTCGAGATAGACAAAAATAATATTGCCACAGTCCCAATATCTATCGGGACGCAGATTAAAAAATGTTGAATGAAAGACATCGATTTGCCTAAGGCGAGAAAAGGAATTCTCTCTGTTAATACTCAATCGTCTTTTTTAACTGTGCTTTTATTGATAAGGTAAACGCCGATGAGTGCACCTGACAATCCAAGGAAATGCAAAGGCTTCAATGTTTCATGATCTGCAAGTCCCCACATTACTGCAACAACAGGGATGAGGTAGGTAACGGAGGTGGCAAACAAAGCTCCAGAAACCTTGATAAGTTTATTAAAAAGTACGGTACTCAAGGCTGTGCCCATGATTGCGAGGATCAGGATATACGCAATGCTCATTCCGGCACCCGGAGCAGATTGGGTTCGGGAAACAAAATCAGTAAAGAACAACGAAATTCCCATTGGGATTCCTGTGAACATCAATGCCATTGCAGCATTGCTGTAGTTGTCTAAGTCAGCAAGCTTACTGCGGATAATATTTACACTGAAACCATAACAAATCGTTGCGAGAATTACAGCAGTGGTAAACAGCAAATCACTTTGTGCATTGTCAGAATTTTTTCCAACCACCAGCAAACAGGCACCGATAAGTCCGATGACAAGACCGTATATTTTATTTTGAGAAAACTTCATCTTAAACATGCTTATGCCGATGAGAAAAGTAAACAGCGGTGTAAGCGAATTGAGCATACCGGTAAGGGCACTGTTGAGGTGTGTTTCAGCCAGCGGAAAAAGAATGGAAGGGATTCCATTACCCAGCCATCCTGCTGCAGCGAGATACTTCCATTTTAAACGTGGTACTTTTTTTAAAGCACTGATCAAAAAAGGGAGCAAGCAGATAATTGATACTCCCATCCTTAATGCTCCTATCTGGAAAGGCGTAAAGGTCTCAAGTCCGCGTTTCATGAGAATGAAAGAACTTCCCCAAATCAACGCAAGCACAATCATGAGTATCCAGGCGGTGGCGGAATTGTTTTTCATTCCGGATCAGGCAGCATTGATCTTATTCAATAAATATTCAGCACCGAGCAATTGGGAACAAGTAAGTACTGCACCAACAGTTACACCGAGAACACCGTGCATATTCAGGTTTTGCCCGGTGAGCAGGATGTTTTCCACTTTCAGCTTTGGAGAAATGAATGATTTCAACGGATCTGAAGCGTCCTTCTCAATTCCATAAAGCGAACCATCACGGACACCGATATAATCACGGAAAGTGAGTGGCGTGGAAGCATAGTATGATTTTATTTTACTCCTGATACCGGGGAATTTTTCTTCAATAAAATCAATCAGCTTTTCGCTCTTGCTCACTTTGAATTCATTATAGTCGCTGCCCCTGTCATTCTCTTCTCTTGGAATAGTATGTTTTGTGTTTGCCCATTTTTTCACATCATCGAATTTCATGTAACTCATCAGGGCGATGCTTTCAGCATAGTTTTCAGATCTTGATGAATAAGGGGTAAAAAGCGCATAGCTTGAAGGCCATTCATTTTCCTTATAGTTGATCTCGTTCCATACATTCTTTTTCGCGAAGTGATAGATGTTATGATTCAGGTATGGAAATGCGTTCTCCTTCATTACGATATTCAGTGTGAAAATTGAAATCGTATTTTTTAGTTCGTTTATGCGATGGCGGTATGCAGGTCTGATCTTACTATTTTCTAAAAGATCAAGGGTATCAGCAGGCGGGATATTTGAAATAATAGTTTTGGCGAAAATTTTTTCTCCGTTCTCCAAAACAACATATTTTGCCTTATTACCTTCGCACCAGATCTTCGAAACACGTGCATAATTTCTCACAACACCACCCATACTTTTTATATCCTTAATAAGCAAGGTTGCAATCTGGGATCCTCCATCTACGCATTTCCATGAACTTTCAATATAAGTATTCACACATAGAGCATGCACGTATAGGGGCGTCTTATCGCCATTGCCTGCGTACAGTGGATTTGAACCGGCAAGTACATTCTGAAGCATGACATCACTTGTGAGAGAATTGATATAATCCCGCGCATTGATCTCAAAAATTTTTGTGTTGAGAATATCCTTCTCCCCTACCCTCAGATTATATAGCGGAAACTGCTGCGTTACTTCCCTGATCTTATTGCAATACTCAATTATTGCCCTCCTCTCCTTCGGAAAATCCTTTGAAAGGACTTCAATAAAATTTTCATATCCCTGTGCGTGCCTGTACTCTTTTTCATGACCTGAAAAACTGATTATGTCAAAGCCATCCATGTCCATTCGTTTCAGCTTCAACCTATCCATCAGGCCGAAAAATTTGAAATATCGATTCAGGTTCTGGCCCTCTGCAAGGCCACCGATGTAATGGATGCCGGTATCAAAGATCGCACGGTCTCGAACAAAGATCTGGAGGTTGCCACCAAACTGCCTGTTTTTTTCCAGGACGCAGACCTTGTACCCTTCCTTGGACAGGATGTAAGCACACTCAAGTCCACCGAGGCCGCTACCGATTATTACCGCATCAAATTGCTCCATTACTTATTGTTTCAAAAAATCAGCTCAGGAACCCAATTCATGATTTCAAATTTCTCGCTTCCTTAAGTGATAAAAAATATTTGACGTGAGTTTTGTGTTATCAATTACTTCCAGCTGCATTTGATGTTCAGCAGCGAACCGTTCAATTGTTTTTCCCGAAATAAAATGCATACCGCCATGGGTTGCCTTATTGAATCCAAATGTAGTTGAAAAAAACTCCGTGAGCCGGGCTCCATTGTGCCTGTTTCCCAAATCAGCATTGGCATCCCTGATCAATACTGATCCACCATCATTTAAACTTGCTATACACCTTTCAAGAAGAGAAATCTGCTTCTCTTCAGGCAGGTAGTGTAAAACATCGCTGAGCAGGAAAGTATCCGTTGGAACAAAATTATATTTTAATACATCACTGCATATGAAATTTACATTGGAAGGCTTTGTTGGTGAGTTGGAAGCCATGGCGATCTTATCTTCATCATAGTCGACGCCTGTAATCTTTCTGTGCTTCGAAATAAAACCCAGCATAAGTGAAACATTACCATATCCGCAGCCAAGGTCAACAATGCTACCGCCGCGGGGCACACGATCAAGGAATAAACTATAATTATTTTCCATACGGAGTTTGATCCGGATATACCATTCAAGCACAGCACCTTTGTATATGTAATTTTTGACAAGTTTGTCTTTGAAATACTCAGGTGTTTCGAGTTCTTCACACAGCTTACTGTATTCGGCTTTGAAATATTTTGAAATTAGTTTTGCGCGCTGGTAATAACCCACACCGAAAGATGCATCATCAGCCATAATACGCGGAAGATATTTTACAGTCAGTTGTCCACTTTTCAATAAGAAGTCATCACCCTTTTGCATTGTTTCACTACAGCCATGGATCAGCAAAGGAAGGATATCCAGGTTGAATTTCTCGGCAATAAAAAAAGCACCCTTGTGAAAACGCTGCAACTCTGAATTGCGAGAGCGTGTACCTTCAGGAAAAACGACTATGCTATATCCGCTTTTTACAGCTTCCTCCAATGCAGGAATACTTTCTTCAAAACCTTTGCTAACGGGATAAAATCCTGCACGTTTTACTACCAAGCCGAAGAAAGGTGAGTTCCAAACCCAATCGTTAACCAGTAATACATTTTTATTACTGATCATTACAGTAAGCAAAATATCGAGGAAAGATTGGTGGTTGGCAATCACTACTGCAGGCTTTAAAAAATCTTCACCATGCACATTGATGATTTTCTTTTTTACATTGAACATGATGTAGACCAGTGATCCACAAAAAAGGCTCAGTAAATTGTGAAGCAGTTTCTTTTTATTTTTCTTTTTAAAAGGGAGAATGGGGTAAATAAAAATTGCAACAATTGTAAGTAACACACAGCCAAGAAAAAAATAAGAGAATGCAAATACAGACTGAAGGATTGAAAGAAAAGTCAGCGGCACTCTTCCATTTTTCTTCCGGTTCAAAATGAGAAATTCATAAAGCATGGGCTGCACATAGAATGAGATAAATACAACACACAACAATCCGATGATGGTAATCAACGATATTGACCTGAGGGCAGGATGTTGCGCAAAAATCAATGTGCCCACTCCGATGAATGAAGTCAATGCAGAAAGCAGAATTGATGTTTTGAAAGAAGATAACATTTTCTGCCCGCGAGAATATTCCCTCAGCATTCCTTCCGAATTAAAAATGCTATAGTCATCTCCCAATCCGAAGATAAAGGTTGAGATGATGATGTTTACGATATTGAACTTCATTCCAATGATTGCCATGATGCCGAGGATCCAAATCCAGCTGATGAGCATAGGAAGGAAGCTGAAAACTGCAAGCTCTATTCTTCCGAAAGAGAGGAGCAGGAAAAAGAAAACCAATATAGAAGAAATATAAAGCACGGAATTGAAGTCACTTTGGAGAAATTGAACGAGTTGAGTTGAAACAAATAATTTATCGAAGACGAGGGCATTCGAAATACCGGAGAGTTCAGCAAAAAGCTGAGCTCTGTTCTCCTCTGCGACTTTGATCCCGGTAAGGATGGTAACAACATTGTTCTTAACAGAGACAAATTCCGAAAGCATTGAATTCTTAAATACAGGCGAAGCAAGCATATCGACGGGCTGATATTGTCGGTCGAGCATGGAAAAGAAAGGGTCGAATGCGGAACCGGTAAATCCTGATTTAGCTGCATACAGATTGATGTCGGCCTTCACTATATCCTTTCGTTCCTTTGTCCAGTAATTCTTCCAATTTTCAATCCGCCTTCGCTGAAGAGAGTCTGAAATTAAAAAATCAGATACCGATGACCGGCCTGCGATAACGCCTTTTTCTTTGAGTTCAGACAGCCTTTGATTTACATTGTTATTGGCGTTGGCAGCTTCATCCACGGAAGATCCATAAGAAATACAGAATACAGACTTCAGATGTGCATCGTTGATTGCGTCAAGTTTTTTCTCTGCGCCGGCAATCTCATCAGGCATGTAATTCATGCTCATGAGGTCGTCTTCAAATTCTACATCGAAAGCAAACCATGTGAGGATACATGTTACTGCAATTACAACAATGATCAGCGGTTTCTTTTTCCGAAACCTGAATGAAACAATGCTGTCGATCGTTTTTTCGAAACGTGAAATGGTTTCCAGTTTGCCGATATCAAAATATGTAAATGCATGTGGAAGAATAACAAGTGAAAAGAAAGCCGCGCCAACGAGGCTAAATGCTGCGAACATTCCGAAATCGTGCAACAATTCAGATTTGATAAAAAGTAAGCCAAGAAAAGCGCCAATGGTGGTAATGCTTCCGATTGTCATCGGAGATGCGAGGTCACGAATGGTTTGCTTCACATTGCGAACGTGTTTGAGATGCACCAGGAAGTGAAGCGAGTAATTGATGGCCAGTCCAAGCACAACTGATCCCGCACCAACGGCAATGATTGAAACCTTAGCCTTGATCAGGTACAAGAGTGCAAGTGCAAAGCCACCGCCAAAAGCAACAGGAAAAATGATCAGCAACAACACTCTTTTCTTGCGGAAGAAAAAATAAAGCATGAGAATGATCAGCACCAGAGCAATTGACGAAGAGAGGATCGAATCTTTCTTCATCTGCTGCGCATTTGCAAGAGAAACCACTGCTCCTCCGAAAAAGGTGACTTCAACTTTGCCTGATTGTGCTGACTTTTCCGCAATCACTTCCTTTAAAGTAGTGATAAAGCGCGTGTTCATTTTGGTATCCCCCGCATCAAAAGCAGGGGCGATAAACAGCAGCAGCGTTTTCTTGTCCTTTGCAAAAATATATCCGTTGTCTATTTCATAATTATTATCGAGCTGAAGTTGTTTGAGCTTATTGAGGATAACAGGACCAAAACCAAGAGGATCTTTTTCAATAAACCTTCCCATAACAATACCGGAAGGAGCCAGTAACGACTTGTAATTTTTCCGCATGGCGCTGTCAATAGCGCTGTCCCTGATAAGCGAATCTAAATATTCATAATCAGCATTGTCTAAATAAAGAGGAAGATTACTATACAATTCATCATAAAGATCCATGAATGAGCTTTCTTCGATATGGTATAGGATATGGTCAACAAAATGCGAGTCAAGTTTTGTATTGACTTTATTGGCAAAGGAATCGGCGAATGAAGTCATGGCAGCAATGCCATCTTCACCGGGAAATGAAGATGAAACCATGACTACCAACTTATCTTTCAGTTTGTTATTGGCAAATGCTTCCTTTACTGCAAGTGAATTTTTCTCGCCCAGGGGAAGGAAGCGTGTGATGTCCTCTTCAAACTGAATCTTTGATGCAAACCAGGCAACCAGAAGGCACAACATGATAACACCTGTCCAGAAAATTTTCAGGTGCTTATTAAAAAAAGAATAAAGTGCCAGAAAGAGGGTTGCCAATTTACGTACTAAACGTTTTTCCTTGTGAACTTAAGGATGGCAAATGTAAGAAGCCAACCTAAAAATCCAACAATCAAAGCAAACACAATGCTCCCCGGAATATATTGCACAAGCATCTTTTTTACAACATCAAGAGTAATGTCGTGAAAGGTAAGCGCCAATGGCTGACCGAGCAAGACCGACCCTGTTTTCATGCTGCCATAGAGGATAAATGGTATCATGGGTGGGATGCTGATATTGGAGGCAATGATGACAATGGCTTTATTAAGCCGGAAAATATGTGCAAGCGCGAAAGCAATGATCATCTGATAACCCCAGGCGGGAAAAATTCCCATGAATAATCCGAATCCTACTGAAGCTGATTTTATTGCTGTAGATTCATTGGGGTTGGTAAACGCCTCCAGAAAGATCTTCCTGAAGTTTTTTTTTTAATTCGGTTGAAAAACCGTTGCGGAAAGAACCATAAGGCCGTAAGGATGACCAGCCAGGTGTGTAAAAAACTTACCCTTGTAAAATCGGTGAACGGGCGGAAGTGTGTAATCCTTTCTTTGCCGGGAGCATAAAAAACTTTGATCGGAACTGAAACAACAGGAATGCCTGACCATGAAGCCCTTACAAGGACTTCGATTTCGAATTCAAATTTTGTAGTAAAGAAATTCATTCTGCTCAGCTCCCTGACAGGATACAACCTGAAACCCGACTGTGTGTCAGGCAAATTGATTCCTGTTTCAAAGTGAAACCAGAAATTCGAAATTTTGTGTCCAAAGCTGCTCTTACCCGGTATCCCCTCTGCTGTCATGTTACGGGCACCGACGATCAATGCATCCGGTTGTTGCTCTAGTTTTTTAAAAAAGAATGGAATATCGTCTGCATAATGTTGTCCGTCAGAATCAATTGTTATCGCCTTGTCATAACCCATTGCAACTACCTCTTTAAAGCCGGCCCTCAATGCCATGCCTTTACCTTTATTCATGGGAAAGGAAACCAGATGCAGGTGGGAGAATTTCTCAAGGATGCTTTTTGTCTCGTCTGTAGAACCGTCATTTACAATGATGATCCTGTTGGTATAGGCAAGCACACTATTAATAACAGCCTCCAGCGTTCCAGCGTTGTTATATGTCGGAATGAGAACGCAGCAGTTTTGTTTTTCGAAAAGGTTTTGGGCAATGCCGGACATAATTGGGTGCAAAATACGTTTTAGGGAAGGATTGGGAAAACAGTTTTTCTGACAGCCAAATTATTTGTTTGCAATTGTGAGCTAACGGGGAGAATTGTCAGTCGGGATGAAGTAATCTTTTCATTTGAAGCATGTTACCAATTTTTAATCACATCCGACAAGTCCGCCCAATTCGGATTTATGCTTTCAATCAATTTGATTTTGCTTTTCCGGCTTTGATCCGCTTCTCCTCAAAAAATGATAGACGGATTGCTCCGGTCGTTCCTCCCTCGCAAATGCAATACCTAATTGGCAATGAATATTCCTTTGAACTTTAGAAAAATCAACTCCGCTTTTTGAAAAGTGCCGGAGACAACCATGCCGTCCTTATCATCCTTTAATACAGAAAACTCAACGACGAGTGCTTTCACTTCATTGGGATTCAGGATTGCAAGGAATTTTAATTGAGAAGCCTCCTTCATTGTGAAATCCTTAGTAAAAATGTGCTTCAGAATTTCTTTCAGCATCTGAACCATGCATACACCGGGCACAACAGGATTGCCGGGAAAATGCCCTCGAAATATTTCATGGGCAGGATTTAATTCAACACCAATCGTGAACTTTTGATCTGCCTTGCTGACATCCATTATTTTGAAAAAATCATTCAACAGATTCATTGCTTGCTTTTTTTAGTAGTGACATCGTAATCTTCAAATGCAGTGAAGGATGCTCAATTGAAAACACTTCGGGCTGAAAGTCCTGCATTGATTCAATACTCACAAGCACCTTCTTTGATTTACCCTTATAAGATTCGATCATGTTTACCGATTTAGTAACAGGATCGTAATGATACAGGGCATTCGTTCTGCCGTCAACGAAATCAAACACCGTGCTTTGGCTGTTTTCAGCAAAAAGATGTGGAATATTTTTTTTTAAATTTCCTCCCAGCAATATTCTCCAGTCGCCTTCAAGCAATTTAAGTATGGGTTTTCTGTTGAGGTAAGATATTACATTGTTCACAGTAAACCTGTCTCTTGAAATCTCAGCTTCAAAAAGTGTATTGCCAAAGTTAGAAAGCAAAACAATTTTGAATACCGAATCACTCAATGCATTCAGGTAAGTAAGCGAACTGAATTCCTTGTCTTTGTATTTGATCATTGTTTTGTAAACGAGGCTTTCGTTCTGACCCGGACGGAACAAAGCCAGCATTCCTTTTGAATAACGACCTTCTGCGCTTTTCAAATCTGTGAACATTTTCGGGGAGCAGGAACTAAGTAAGAAGCAACAACAAAACGAAGCAAAAACGAGACAGAGGTGACGTCGATAAAACAGATTAAAAAAGATTTGAACAGCTTTCATCAGAATCAGCGTTATCTGTATTTAAAATCATTTTAATTGAGAACAAAATATTTGTCCGGAATATCGCCATTCAATTTTTTATTTTTGAAATGAATTACAGTGTTGTTTTGCGACGGCTCAATCATATCCACTTTTGTCACTGTGAAGTCGGTTTTGTCAAAGTATAGAATGATCTTGTCAATAAAATTTTTCATTGCTGAATTTACGGGCGTCAGTTCAGCTATGTTGTTTTTTTCAGTCTCCAAGAATCGAAATGAGAATTTTTTGATCTGAAATATATTCCCGTTGATACAGGTGATCAGTATATCATTTAGCTCAAGGAAGAGTTTATTGGCATTTGCATCATAACTGGAAACCTTTCCTTCGTCTTTCAGCATGACTTTACCATTATTCAATGAAATGATATAGCTAAACGGCTCCGTATATTCCCACCTGAGTTTATTCTCTTTCTTAAAATGCAACGAACCCCTACTTACCACTTTATCATTGAGCATCTTTAGTTTTTTTTCCTGTACAAATTCACCCTGAATAGTTTGTGTTGATCTTGAAAATTGCGCAAGGCCATTTTTAAATGCAGTTGTATCTGCCATTGATTTCATTGCCTGTTGAGCATTCGTCAGGACAGGAATGAAGTAAAGAATTAAAAATGAAATATATTTATTAAACCGATTCATAAGCGTTTATTTGAAACATCTCTTCAATGCTGACCACTTTCAGATTTCTTTCACTGGCATGATCCAGTACTTTCTGCAAAACAATATCTATACCGGGAGTTGTATCGTGCAGCAAAATTAATGAACCGTTTTTTATTCCTTTCAGGATCCTGTTCATGAGCCGGTCATGGTCTTTTATGGTGGTATCGTACGATCTCAGGTTCCAGCCGATCACTTTATAATCCATTTCCTTAACCATTTGTGCAATATTCGGTGTGGTTACACCAAACGGGGGCCGGAATAATTTATTTCTTTTCCCGGTACTTTGGAGAATCAGTTCATCGGTTTTGGAAACATCCTGTTTCAATTTTTTCACAGAGAAAAAATCAAATAAGTTATGATGAGAAAAAGAATGATTTGAAACAACGTGCCCTTCATCGTTAATTCTCTTTACAATATTTTCCTTTCCCGCAATATTCTTCCCAATGCAAAAGAATGCTGCAGTAGCATTGTTTTTTTTCAGCACATCGAGAATTAGTGGTGTATTCTCATGTGGACCATCGTCAAAGGTAATAGCAATCTGACCTTTGTTTTCATCGCCATTGCAATAGGCTTTCAAAAAAAAGCCGGACTGAATAAAATAACTTCCGAAAAATATTGTCAGACTAAACAAAAAGAACGCAATTAAATAATACCACACTGAAATGTGATACATATAATCATATGCCATCAGGCCAAGAATGATCAGAATGAATACAATTGATGAATCGCGGTAGTTCAGCATCTTTCAAGCAGCAACAAAGAAAACTCCCTGCCTTTATAATGATTGAGGATCAAAATCCTTTCCGGAGCAAATGCGACCGGTCTCTCAGGAGATATGTATTTCGGAATTCGTTGCTCCTTTAGCATAAGTGCGCTCAGCCAGAAAGCAAAAGCAGTTGAAGTATGGTAATCACCACACAAGTGCTTGTACATGCCGGTCTTGTTATGACTGAAATGGTCTTCGATGGCAGACTTGTAAATCATGTCTCCATTTACATCACCATTGTTTCCAAGCAGGATGAAATCACCGGCGGATATCTTATGTTGACCAACGAATGCGCCTATCTTTTCAGCTATTTCAACTTCGCTCTCAGGGTTAGAAAATGTTTCAACAGCGATAAACTTCGCTAAATTGTTTTTATCGTTGATGCTTTTCAAATTAAAAAATGCAGAGCCCTCCCCTGCTATTGTTCCTGAAGTCTGCTTTTCATTCAAAGAATTACTTCCGACCTCTTTACTTATTCCACCCAGCCGCTCCAATATTTTGAAACTGGTAGTAGTGATTTCATCCGTTGCACCGACAAGCACATTTGACTGCGGGTGGTCATTTAAAAATAACATTGCATCCATCAATGAATTCTCAAACGACAATCCACGATGCGTGTGCGTGAAGTTGTAATTATTGCATTGCAATAACAAAGCAACCTGTGCTGCAACAGTATTGTGTGTGGAAAAAATAAATGAGGTGGGAGATAAAGTTTGTTCGTTGTTGTCAAGCAATGAAGCAAGAAATTTTTCTGAGTCCTCCATGCAGCCCAAACCTGTTCCACAGATGATTGCATCCGGAGTTTGCACACCAGAATCTCTCACACAGCTTAATGCGGCACAAACTCCCATTTTGATGAGCCGGCTCATTCTTCTTGCGGAAGGAATATTCAGGTGTGTTTTATAATCAGGCTCGATTGATAAAAGTTTATTTTCAGAAAATGTTTTGATATCGGCAGGCAGGGCAACTGTTCCAAAGGTTGGCTGCGGTGAAATACAAGAAGCTGATCTGATGTAAATTTCCATATCAAATTTCTTTGCCACCAATTTCACGAATTGACACTAATGTATTTGAATTCGAGCAGCCAATTATTACATAAATAGACACCAATGCAGCTGAATTCATGTTTCCACCAATTGCCCGAATTGATAAAAGCAGGTCAGGAAATAATTTGCAAATAAATATGAATTTCAAATAAATCGTCTCATTCATTAATTTGTGAAAATTAGTGGAATTCGTGGCAAGTTCCATTTCAGGTTTTTGAAAAAAGTAATGACGAATTATTCCCTCCAAATCCAAATGAATTAGAGATCACGTTTTTCAACTGAACCTGCCGCTTCAATTCTGTCACAGGACTGAAATGAAATTCCTTCATCATTGTTTCGTATCGGAGATTGGGAAAGATCAACCCATGTTTCAAAGCAAGGAGAGAGAAGACGGTCTCAATTCCACCGGCTGCTGCCAGCGTATGTCCTGTATATCCCTTTGTAGAACTGAATGGTGGAATGTGCTCACCAAAAATTGTATTGAATGCAGTTTCCTCAGTAAGGTCGTTGTTTGGCGTACCTGTTCCATGTGCATTGATGTAATCAATCTGATCCGGCGATAGTTTTGCCATTTGCATCGCCTGCGACATTGCCATGATTGCACCTTTAGCATCAGGAGATGAGGCTGTCTGATGGTATGCATCGTTGGTATTTGCATAACCTGTCAGTTCTCCGAAGATCTCTTTTTTTTCTATTCCGGGATTTTTTTCCGATTCAAGCACGATGAATCCTGCTCCCTCCCCCATGTTCAGGCCTCTGCGGTTTTCGTCAAACGGCTGACAGAGTTGTTTGTCGAGGATCATCAGCGAATTAAATCCGTTCAGTGTAAAACGTGACAAGGCATCTGTTCCGCCGGCAATGACTCTGTCAAGTTTACCCTGTTTAATAAGCTTTGCACCCAGCATAATGGCATTTGCAGAAGATGAACAAGCGGTGCTTATTGTATCGACATAATCTTTGATGCCGAGTTGCAAGGCAATTGCTTCTGTGCTTTCTCCGCAGTCATGGGTAATAACATCACGCAAATGCCCACGTGAATTGTCTTTTGAAAATTCTTCATAAAAAACTTCGGTACGATCCATTCCTCCAACACTGGTTGCAGAGATGAATCCTGTACGCAGCTCCTTCATGTTCTCGATTTTTGCTGATGCAACGGCCTGCCGGGCCGCAATCATTCCAAGCAAGGTTGTGCGCGAAAAATATTTGTCCTGAAGAAGTCCGGACATTGCCCGTAACTCTTCATTGGTCTTCTTTACTTCTGCGCCGGGATGGGTTTCACTCAGGGCCGTTTTCAGAATTGAGATTTTACCGACACCTGTCTTTGATTCAAGGAGGGATTGAAGGGATTCGTCCACAGTATTACCGATGGCTGAAATTATCCCCAAACCTGTTATGTAAACTTTCCCTTGCATGATATCGAATATCTAAATCTGCTTTTCAAAAAAAAATGAAATCCGGATATATTTCGAAATTCGACATTAAATATTCGGAATTGAGGAAATTTATTTTTTCTTCGACTGAATAAACTCAGCCATTGACTTCACCGAATGAAAAACCGCTTTGCCGTCTTCAGGCTTATCGAGTTTAAGTCCGTAATTTTTTTCAAGCAGTACGATGAGTTCAAGTGCATCAATAGAATCCAGCCCAAGCCCGTCGCCGAAAAGTGGCGCATCAGTCTGGATATCTGCAGGGGTTTTGTCTTCGAGGTTGAGCTGGGTAATGATCTCAGTTTTGAGTTTGGCAATTATGTCTTCCATAACGTTATTTCTTAATCCTTTTTGAGGGTGTAAATTTCGTTTAAACTTTCTTTCGTTAAACGGGTTTCTGAATTTTCTTTTGCTGTCTGTTCAAGCAGGAAAAGTGCTGCATCCCAAGCGTTTTCATTGATTTCCACCCATCCTGCAATGACACATTTTGCCTTACCTGAAGTCAACAGGCCGGCGGAATAGTCAACAAGCAAATCTGCGTCAAACTTTTCAGCAATGAAAAAAGCATTTTCACCCTGAAATTGATGCCGGATACAGATCTCGCCCATCATGATATTGGGCAACGTGTAAACAAACACTGCCGGACTGGGAAAGTAATTTGACTTGTCGGCTACAGAAGCATAGTACGTTTTATCGGTATCCAGAGACGAACCGGCATTGGAAAACACCAAAGCAATTTCTTCCTTCGGACAGTTTATAGTCCGGTTCAACAATAGTAATTCCGTTGCTGCAAAAGCCAGCTTACAGAGATTATCCATCTTATAAAACTTGGAATAGTCGCATTTCAATTGCTTGTATAGTTCTTTAACGAACGACAAAGCATCTCCATCTTTCTTCTCATAGAAAACAATACCGTTGTGAACCGCACTATTGCTGCTTACAACAACCGAGGACGTGATATAAAGATCTTCAGCCTTCATGTTTTTGCAGGATCATGGCCGCATTGCAACCGCCAAAGCCCGATGCTACTTTTAAAGATGTACGTATTTCTTTGCTTTTATTTTCTGAGATTACATTCAGCGGCTTGGAAACACCATGTGATGCATAACCCAATGATCTTATCAGCAAATTATTTTTCATCGACAAAGACGTAAGCACCGTTTCCAGTACACCGGCAGCGCCCAGGGTATGTCCGTAATACCCTTTGAAGCTGTTGACCGGAACTCCATCAAGACCTGTTCTTGAAAAAGCTATTGCCTCCATTTCATCATTGTATGGTGTAGCTGTTCCGTGCGCAGAGATAAAATCTATTTGTCCTGCTGATATTTGATTCTGCCTGAATGCATGTTCAATGGCTTTCACCAAACCTTCGCCTGTGCGTGAAGGTCCGGAAATATGGTTTGCGTCGTTGCTTGTGGCCCCGCCAACAATTTCAACTGAAGTTTTTTCATCTTTATTTCTTTCTGATGAAAGTACAATTGTGGCACATGCTTCTCCGAGGGAAATTCCGTTGCGTGCCTGGTCAAACGGCTTGCAGGGTTCTCCGCTTATGGCGAGGAAAGACTGAAAACCGCTGACCACAAATTCAGTGAGTGCATCCATTCCGCAGACCACTGCGTTTTTAAATTTTCCGTCTTGCACAAGTTCAGAAGCGTAAATAAGGGCAACGACCCCTGAGATGCAGGCATTGGATATGACTACTGGCTTGTTTGGATTCCGGAAAAAATAAGTCACAAACTGTGCAGTTTTCCATAACTGAATGCGGGATGAATCAAACTCATTCTTGAATTTTGAGTTGAGCAACTCGATATTTCCCTTCGTGGTAGAGAAAACAAATATTGTATCGGTTCCGGTTATATCAATGCCTGAATGTCTTACTGCATCGGCGATTGAGAGCAGCATCATTTTTTCAAGCCGCGTATATTTTTCAGTAACGCTTAGCTTTTGAAATTCATGATCCAGGATATCGTTGCCAATTCTTGCTCCGCTGAATGGAAGCGGAATAAAGTCTTTGTCGAGAATAGTTTTTACACCTGTCCTATTTGCAGAAACGTTGATGAAGTTCTCGGCAGCGGAAAAACCCAGAGGGCTAATGATATTCTCTCCGATTATGTAGGCACTGTTAGTCAAGGTAGTCGAATGGTTAGCAAATATGCTGGAAGAGTTTCACGCAATCCCGATAGCTATCGGGACGCTAAGAACGCAAAGATAAAATCAAATTAAAGCAAGACTCCTTTGCGCTCTTTGTGCCCCTTGCTTCACTGTAGCGGCTTCGCAAAAGAAATGTTTGCGTGAAATGGCTGTTGGCCTTATTCCCCCTTCGGGGGATAGGAGGCTGGCTGTTCACACCGCGTATTTCTTTTTCCACTCCTGGTAAAACTGCGGGTTGGTGAGGAGGAGTTCGCCTTTCAGATCCAGAAAAACCTGTATGGAGTTAGCCGTTGCAATGATCTCCTCCGGCTTTTTTGCATTCATCACCTTGTATGCGAAAATAATTTTTGCGGCATCGTCGTGTACGTACTTGGTTTCAATGAGGATGCTTTCCCCGTAGCGCAATGCCTTTTTGTACTTGATATCTATCTCCACCAGCGGGGCAGCAAACCCCTGCTTGTAAATATCCATATAGCCGATGCCATACTTTGCGCCGAATGCTTCCCGTCCGTCTTCCAGGTATTTGAGGTAATTGCCATGCCATACAATGCCCATGGGGTCAGTCTCGGAGAAGCGGATGTTCACCTCTACGGTTTCAGTAAGGGAGGTGATGTTTAGTTTTTCTTTCAATTCGGGAATTTTTAACAGCGCGTGAAAGTAGGAAAATAAGCTAAGAACAAAGTTCACCAACAGACTACTGCAGCACTTTCGCCCCCCTCAATCCGATGTCGAAAATTGTATCTCCGTCAAGCGGCTCAAAATAAGCCGGATCACTGTGTTCTATCCATTCAAAACAGTTTTTCATTGAGATAGAAACGTGCAATGTTTTTGTTTCATTCTTATAAAACACAAGTCCGGAAGGAATCGGACATGTGAGTACGTAAAGGTTCTGCGAAAGCGGCGGCGAGGTGGCACAAAATGGGTCAGGAGCAGTCTCATTTTTGCTTATTCCTTCCAGTACCATCCCTGAACCTGCGCTGTCTGCTTCAAGGAACCATTCACCCTTGTACTTGACACTGTCCAGTGAAATGGTACTGTCCTGAATTGGCAATACCTGGTGATAGGCCTGGTAGTCGTGCAGGAATGAAAGCAGGTTGTATTCGGCCGGCTGACTGCCGATCCTGCATTTAACCTTGTAATTCTGATAGCCGATGTAGATCCTGATCCAATGAAAGGTCACCTGAGTGGCTCCTCTTCGACAACTCAGGTCCAGGGTTTCGGTGTTATTGTGAATGGTCTGGTAAACGGATGAATAGTTCTTTCCAAATTCATATCCATGCCCGTAAGCTGTAGCAGGATCCTCAAACAATTCGACCTTTTCTATCAGGGCATAATTAAGTACCGGAGATTGAGCGCCATGCCCGGTAACCAGCACAGCCGGATTGTTGCAGCTGTCCAGGTAAACTCCTGCTGTATCAATATTCAGAACAAGATTCAATCCTGCTATATAACCATAACGGCCGTCCGGCATCTCCTCCTCATTAGACCGGTCGCAGGATTGAAAAAATGTACCAAGGCAAAAAATTAAAACTGTTGCAACTGCCCAAAGGAATTTCATTCATTCAAATGTACGATTATTTCGCTCCTTCAGAACCCGCATACAAATGCTCTGAAAATTACCAGTTCCTGCGCCTACTTTCCTTACTTTGCTTATTATTGCAACCCCAAATTTTAACAGATACAATTCACATGCAAAAGATAAAAGTAACCAACCCAATAGTAGAACTTGACGGCGATGAGATGACCCGCGTCATCTGGAAATTCATCAAGGACAAACTGATTATTCCTTATCTCGACCTTGATATCAAATATTATGATCTCGGCATGGAACACCGCGATAAAACGGATGATAAAGTTACCGTTGAAGCTGCTGAAGCGATTAAGAAATACAGCGTCGGCATCAAGTGCGCCACCATTACGCCTGATGAAGAGCGTGTAAAAGAGTTCTCACTGAAGCAAATGTGGAAGTCGCCAAACGGCACGATCCGCAACATCCTTGATGGTACCGTTTTCAGAGAGCCCATAGTGTGCAAAAACATTCCCCGCCTGGTACCCAACTGGACAGCACCGATCTGCATCGGGCGTCATGCCTTCGGCGACCAGTACCGCGCAACTGATTTTGTGACCAAAGGAAAAGGGAAATTACAGATCACCTTTACTCCTGAGGATGGCTCAGCTCCGCAGTCATTTGAAGTATATAATTTCAAAGGCGATGGCGTGGCCCTTGCCATGTACAACACCGATGAGAGCATTGCCGGTTTTGCACGCGCCTGTTTCAACCAGGCCATCATCAAGCAATGGCCGCTGTACCTCAGCACGAAGAATACCATCCTGAAAAAATATGACGGCCGCTTCAAGGATATTTTTGAGGAAATTTACCAAAAGGAATTCAAAGCAAAGATGGATGCCATTAAGATCACCTACGAGCACCGCCTCATTGACGACATGGTGGCAAGTGCGTTGAAATGGCATGGCAATTTTGTGTGGGCATGCAAAAACTATGACGGTGACGTGCAAAGCGATACGGTTGCTCAGGGCTTCGGTTCACTCGGACTGATGACTTCAACCCTTGTTACTCCTGATGGAAAAACAATGGAAGCAGAAGCTGCTCACGGAACCGTTACGCGCCACTACCGCGAACACCAGAAAGGAAAGCCTACAAGCACAAATCCAATCGCCAGCATTTTCGCCTGGACGCGGGGACTTGAATTCCGCGGCAAACTTGACAACAACCAGCCGCTTATACATTTTTGTAAAACGCTGGAAAAAGTCTGCGTGGACACCGTTGAAAGCGGGAAGATGACGAAGGACCTTGCAGTGTGCATTTATGGAAGTGATACGAAACGGGAACACTATTTGAATACGGAAGACTTTTTAAGTGCGCTGGATCTGAATCTGAAACAAGCTTTAGGGTGAGAATTTATTAGCTATTGACAGGAGAGAAATATGTCACGCAAAGGCGCAGAGACAGCCAAGTTCTAATGAATTAAATTCTTCTTTGCGTGCTTTGCGCCTTTGCGTGACACCTTTTTATTGAAATTATTTCTGAATATTTGAACTCCTATTGCGTTAACATCAGTAAACCTCCAACAGATGAAATGTTATTTTGGAATATTTCCTTTCCTTTTTTTCCCAGTATTCCTGTTTAGTCAGACAGTTCCTTCGTTTACCGGGGAAACACTAGAGAACAAATCAGTCACTATTCCCAATGACACAAAAGGCAAATACACACTACTCTGTTTCGCTTCAAGCATGAAAGCGCAGGAAGCCCTGGAGGGCTGGCTGGATCCGGTTTACAACAAGTTTATAGCGAAGACCGGCTTGATGGATGACTTCTACGACCTCAATGTTTTTTTTATTCCTGTATTTAAAGGTTCAAATGCCTCCATGCAGGGAACGGTAAAAAAGAAATTCAATGAAACGGCACAGGCAGATATCAAAGGGCATGTATTGTTTTGCAATAGTGATCTTGGGGAAGTAAGTACTGCCCTCCACCTTCAGAATGATGACACGCCGTACTTTTTTCTTCTGGATACAATGGGGAATATTGTTTACCACACTTCAGGCGCGTTCACGGAGCAAAAGTTTGATGCGCTGGATGATAAAATCGAATGACCACCACGAAATACGAAGGACCTCAACGAAGCACGAATGACCTCAACGAAGTACAAATGAAGTCATACGAAATTACGAATTTGAATCCGGACCATAAAGTGATTTATTCGTAATTGGTATATTCGTATTCTTATTCGTACTTCGGTGAGGTCCTGAATTCTTTTTCGTACTTCGATGAGGTAAATTCTCCATCTTTGCTTTAACATGCACCAAGTCTTAAGGAATTACCTCGCTGATAAAAAAGTGGTTCTTACTGAAGAGCAGTTCAACCATTGGGCTTCTTTGTTCAATCCCAAAAAAGTAAAGAAGCATGAGTTTCTTTTAAACGAGGGCGAGATTGCAAAGTACACTTACTTCACTATGCAAGGTTGCCTTCGCATGTACACCGTTGACAACAAAGGAAAAGAACACATCATGCAGTTTGCGCCGGAGAACTGGTGGCTAGGGGATATGGAAAGCAGCAGCAAGAATACACCATCAGTTTATTTTATTGATGCACTCGAAGACAGCGATGTGCTTTTAATAGACAATGTATCATGGGAAAAATCACTGAATGAAATTCCTCCCCTTGCTTTGTTGTTTCAGCGACTCATGCAAAACCGTCAGATGGCAACCCAAAAGCGGATTATTTTTTCGATGAGTTCATCGGCTGAAGAAAGGTACCTGGACTTTATGAAAACGTATCCTTCAATCGCACAGCGAATACCACAGCACATGATCGCATCCTATCTGGGAATTACGCCGGAATCACTCAGCAGGATCAGGAAGCAGGTGGTAAAGGGTAGCAGGTAAAAATTAATTGTTCTCCAGCACCTTCAGCAATTCATCCAGCTTAGGCGTAAGAATAATTTCCGTTCTCCTGTTTTTCTTTTTTGCATCAGCAGTTGACGCAGGATCAAGCGGAAAAAAAGGTCCGCGTCCTGAAGCAGAAATGCGGATCGGTTCAATACCGGAATTTTTTGTAATTATTTTCACAACAGATGTTGCGCGCAGCACGCTGAGATCCCAGTTGTCCTTTGCTCCGCTGGAAAGCGTTCCCTGGATAGGTACGTTGTCCGTATGACCTTCAACCATAATGTTGATGTCTTTTTTGCTTTCAAGAACTACTGCCAGCTTTTTCAGTGCATCCTCTCCCCTCTTATCTACCACCGTGCTGCCGCTGGCGAATAACAATTGCTCTTCCATACTCACATATACTTTTCCGTTTTTTTGTTCCACACTTAATCCGTTGTTTACAAAACCAACAAGGGCATTACTCACTGCATCTTTCAGCGCTTTCACTACAGAATCTTTCTGGTTCAGTACACCCTGGAGTTCAGCAACCTTATCCTCCCTTTCCTTCAGACTTACTTTCAGTTCAGCCAATTTCGATTCACGGTCTGAAAGATCAGCTTGTTTCTTTTTTAATTCATCTTCCTTCTTCTGCAAATCTGTTCGCGTATCATTCAGCTGAGCGATGAGCTTTTTTGTTTCTTCATTGCTTCCTGCCAGCAGTTTTTCCTTGTTTGATAACAGCTGGTCATAAGATTTGGTGAGTTCATTGTAGAGATTGGTCAGTCTCCGGTAGTCCTCTCCCCTTTTCAATGAATCCTTTACAAGGTCATTCATGTCGCGCGAAAGTTTTTCCATGCTTGCATTGAGCTCGGTTATCTTTGTATTCAGGTCCTGATTTTCTGAGGTCAGCCGTTTATTTTCATCCTGGCACTTCTGCTCCTTTGTCTTTAATTCATCAAATTGCCTCGAAGGCACGCAGGAAGTGATCCCGGCAGCAAATGCAAGGAAAACAGGTATTACGATCCACTTATTATTCATAGTCTTTTGATTTTTTAATAATTTCAGTCAATTGAACCTCAAAAGTAAAGTTCAAAGCCACGCAACCACTGCAAGAGGAGGTGATGTTTTCAACAAATCATGCGAGAAACATTTTTATCTTCATTTCGTTTACTAATGTAGCCGGGCTTATAATTGCATACCCAAGCTTTTAAAAAATGAATTCTCTGAATAAAAACTGGATCACTGAAAAGCACATTGACTTCGAATACAAGAAGTATGTGTTGCTTGCCTATCTACAACATGTAAGTGAAAATTTTACAGAGAACAAATTGTACCCGTTTCTCGCCGACCTCGTAGAGCATTACCGCAACCTGAAATTTCTAAAAGACAGCAAGAAAAATCTATTTGAAAAATTTCCCGGGAGGATCTCCAAAACTGACTTCGAACAGTTTCAGCTGATCTATGAGAAGATTGTCGAAGACGATACCATCATGAAGGAAATCGAAAATATCATCGATTTCAGTATGCCGTATATGGAAAACTACCTCCGCGATGGTAAAAAGATCTATGATTTTGTGGAGGAGCACGTAAAAATATTCCCTGTTGGCGTTGTTCCGCTGAGCAATGAATGTGGCTACCTGTTTCTAAAAATGCAATCAGGTATTGAAACAAAAGTGTATGAATATCAGGTTTCAATTTTTGAAAACCCCGACGAGCGTTTCAGAGGCATTCACATGCATTTCCTGAAGAGCTATGAGAAAAGCCTGCTCAACACTTTTGAATCTATCAAATCAGACCTCCTCCGTTACAACAAAAACCTTCCGAATCCGGCCACCTATGTGATTGAGTCTTCGGTGGATATTCCATTTGAAGAAACTTTTCTGCCTATTGCGAAGCGGGTGCTGGTGAAGCGCATTGCAGGAAATGCATAAAGGCTCCATCCCCAATAATCAATTTTTTTAACCCGAAAATTATTCGCAAATTTGGGTTTTACCAATTTTATGACTCATACAAACAAAGCTGTTTCGGGATTTCATCTGTTGGTGATCCTTTCAAATGTTGACGGAAATATCTCTGACGAAGAATCAGAGATTGCCGGCAGGTATATTTCTAAGCATTTCAAGGATGAATTTCAGCCGAAGCAAGAAATTCAATTCCTGAAGTTACTTAAAAAAGAAGATTACTTTTTCCATTTCAAGGCACGCATGGACCATTTTTACAGCAAGTCTTCAATTAATGAACGTGCAGATATAGTCAGATTTGCTGTTGATATGGTAAAAGCTGATCGGAAAATTACTACCGAGGAAAATATTTATATCAATGAACTGCTTTTAGGTTGGGAACCTGAGCATGCCGGCTAATGAATTTGTCGGCGAAACCACACTTTTCGCCCTGCACCGTTTGATGTTTTGATTTACTGAGTGCTACGCTGGTCATGCAACATAAAAACTTCGAAATTAACCGGTCGATAATCATTCTTAATGTTGCTTGCTTATTGACCGAAGTAGTACTTTAGCATCCTATTTTATATCTTCTTATGCAAAAATATTTTACCCACATTTTCATTACTTTTTTATTGATTTGTTCAATCCAGGCAAAACCTCAATCTGCGTTTTCACTCCTGCGCACATCTGCAAATCCTAATAAAAATCACACTGCCAATTCACCGGAATACAGTAGGGTGAAAATCTGGATGGATGGAAAACCATCCTCTGAACTTGCAAAACTTGGAATTGATCTATCAGAAGGGGATTACCGCAAAGGCGTGTGGTTTACTTCAGACTTCAATACTGTAACAATTTCAAAAATTAATCAAGCCGGCTTTCGTACAGAAGTATTGATTGATGATGTAAAAGCATTTTACAAAAACAGGATTGAGTCTTCAGCGCGAAATGTTGTGCCGGTAAATTCCCAAACCGTTACCTGTGGCACTCCTGCTCCTGCTTACCCTGCGCCTTCGCATTTTTATCATGGCAGCATGGGTGGATTTTTCACCTATGCCCAACTCCTTGGCATCCTCGATTCCATGGCGCTGCTGTATCCAAACCTGATTACCATTAAACAGCCCATTGATGCCACGCAAACGATTGAAGGACGTGATATTTTTTATTTGAAAATTTCTGATAATCCAAATACAGATGAACCGGAACCGGAGGTATTGTACACCGCACTTCACCATGCTCGTGAGCCGGAAAGTCTTTCACAGCTCATTTATTACATGTGGTACCTGCTGGAGAATTATGATACGGATCCGGAGATCCAGGCATTGGTTGACAACACAGAAATGTACTTCGTACCATGTATAAATCCTGATGGTTATGTATTCAATGAATCTACCGATCCAAATGGTGGGGGATTATGGAGAAAAAACAGACGTGACAATCTTGACGGGGAATTTGGCGTTGACCTGAACCGCAACTACGCATTCAACTGGGGATATGATGACACCGGTTCATCCCCTTTTACTGTTGATGACACATACCGCGGCTCATCCCCATTCAGTGAACCTGAAATCCAGGCGCTCAGCAATTTTATTAATCTGCACCAGTTCAGACTTGCTCTCAACTACCATACATATGGAAGTCACCACGTTGTTCCATGGGGTTATATTCCGGTTTTTCTTACACCGGATTCAAACCAATTTGATTTTTACGGACATGCAATAACAAAATACAACCAGCATAATGTAGGCACACCTTATCAAACTGTTGGTTACATTGTAAATGGAAATTCCGATGACTGGATGTATGGCGAACAATCATCCAAGCCGAAAATTTTTGCCATGACCCCGGAAGTAGGTGATCAGAATGATGGCTTCTGGCCTGATCCTTCTCGTATCCTTTTTCTGAGCGAGTCAAATGTTTATGCAAATCTTACCATGGCAAAACTTGCAGGTCGCTATGGTGAACTTACACACAATATGCCTCGTTACGCTGGTAATCTTAACAACCGGTTTCATTTTACATTCCGTCAATTGGGTCTCGACACAACAGGGACTTTTACGATCTCGATTACAGCCATTACGACCAATATTATTTCTACAGGAACGGCTGCAACATATTCTAATTTAAGCGTACTGCAATCTATTGATGACTCTATCGACTTTACACTTGATCCCGGTATTCAAAATGGTGATCCAATCAGGTTTATTGCGACCATTGACAATGGCTGGTATGCTGTTAATGATACAGTGAATCAAATCTATGGGAATCCGACAATCCTTCTGAATGATGACGCATCCAATCTTGCAAACTGGAATACATCGGGAAACTGGGATGCTACAACAGAAGATTATTTTTCCTCTCCTTCATCAATTACTGATTCGCCTTTCAACACCTATCAGTCAAATGATGACAACACACTTATACTTTCCAACCCCGTGAGTCTGACAGGAGCCCTTGACGCTCAATTGACATTTTCAGCAAAGTGGAGCCTGGAAGCGGGTTATGATTATGTTCAAATCAGTGCGTCTTCAGATGGTGGAAATAACTGGAGTCCGCTGTGCGGAAAGTACACAGTGCCCGGAAGTCCGGCCCAGTTGCAAGGCGAACCACTTTACGATTCCTACCAGACTGAATGGGTTAAGGAAGAAATGAGCCTTAATGATTTCCTCGGGCAAAATATTCTCATCCGCTTTCATTTAGTGAGTGATGGCTTCTCTGAATTTGACGGATTTTATTTTGATGACCTGCAAGTTGTTGATGTCAATAACACCGGTGTTGGGATTAATCAACCTGATGCTGCTGCACTATTCATATCTCCGGCTGTTCCCAATCCGGCTACCGGCGCCGCTAATGTGAACTATTCCAATGTTGCAGCCAATGCGTCGATCCTGGTTTACAATACTTACGGGCAACTCGTCTGGAAAAAAAATCTGACAGGAGGATTTGGCAAAATCACCATTCCAACCGGACAATTTTCTTCCGGGATGTATTCCTATTTCATACAGCTTGAAGATGGATCCGTTTCGAAAGTGATGAAGCTGGTGAAAAACTGAGTAGTGCTAATTTTTTTTGAAGAAAGAACAGAGAAATAATGTTCTTTATTTTCAGGCCGGCAAACTTGGGAAAAAGGTATCTTTGATGTAATATTTTCCCATGAGATCCTTAGTCATCAATGGCGTCTATTCGCTTGTACTTGTCTCAATTGTTTTTGTGACAGCATCCCTTTCTCAGAATGAAGCAACAAGGCAACTGCGGATCACAAGCGCATTCCATGCATACCTTGAAAAGCATTCTACTGAGATGCTGTCTGTATTGCGTGATTTTAAAAAGGAAGTGCAGGCAAATGCAAAGACGGACTCATCATCAATCCGGAATCTAAAAAACAAATTTCTTGAATTAAGAATTGCTTATAAAAAAATAGAACCATTTTCATGTTATTACTTTCTTGCCAGTGAACGCAATTTCAATGGTCCGGTTGTCCCGGAAATTGAAGATGAAAGTGAAGAGCATCCGCAAATCGAATACCCGCATGGATTACAGGTGATGGAATCCTATTTATTGGATGACGATCCCGGTCAGTTCATGACAAAACTGATTAAGGAAATTGAACTGATGGATCAGAATCTCGCGGCGCTCAGTATAGCATTCAGGACTTTGCCAACAGACGAGGTCAAATTCATTGAATCGATACAACTTCAGGTCATCCGGATTTTTACGCTTGGCATTTCACAATTTGACACACCGGAATCAAAGAATTCGATAGTTGAATTACGAACCGGTTTTCAATCACTCAACGAAATTCTTCTTGATGCTTATGGTACTGAGATGAATAATCCTTTCGTAAAAGACGTTTTGAAAAGACTTGAAATTACCATACGTTATTTCAATAAAATAAATTCTCCTGATGACATTGACTTTCTTTCCTGCTATAGAGAGCAGTACATGTCACTGAGCAAATCGCTGGCAAAATTCAGGACTGAATTCGTGGAGAAAAATTATTATCCATCATCAGCACTCCGTATGAACGCTCAGTCTGTTTTTCAAACAGATGCATTCAACAGGTTTTTCTACAACCCGCGTGGCACTGATCCCGAATTTTCCGGAGAAGCGGCTAAATTAGGACGAACATTGTTCTTTGATCCCATCCTTTCAGACAATAACAAACGGGCATGTGCATCCTGTCATCGCCCTGAAATGGCATTTGCTGATGGCATGATCACCAGCAATGGATTCCTTGAAGGCGAAATGCTTACACGAAATACACCCACAGTGATAAACTCCGCCCTTCAGAGAAATCATTTCTTTGACATGCGTGCAGATCATCTGGAAGGACAGATCGGGCACGTACTGGTCAATAAAAAAGAAATGCAAAGCAGCTTTGAATCAGCAGTTAAAAAACTGAATTCATCTGATGAATATGTAGCATGGTTCAAGCGCGCTTTCAGAGGCAAGGAAGACACAATCATTTCAAAAACATCTATTGAAAATGCAATTTCAGAATACGAACGCACACTGATTTCGCTTGATTCGAAGTTTGACAGAAATATCCAAGGTGATGAAAATTCATTTTCCTTTGAGGAAAAAAACGGATTCAATGTTTTCATGAACAAGGGACGTTGTGCGACCTGCCACTACCTGCCTTTATTTAATAGTGTGGTTCCCCCGTACTACACACGCAGCGAATTTGAAATCATAGGGACCACAAAAACAGCTGATCTGCTGCATCCTGAATTTGATCCGGACAAAGGCAGGGGTGGATTGTATAACACAAAAATTTTTATGCATGCTTTCAAAACTCCGACTCTTCGGAATATAGCACTCACAGCTCCCTATATGCATAATGGGGCATTCGAAAGTCTTGAGCAGGTAATCGAATTTTATAATATGGGCGGCGGTGCAGGTTTGGGACTTGAATTCCCGAATCAAACACTTTCATCGGATTCGCTGCAACTGACAGAGCAAGAAAAAAAGTCACTCGTTGCTTTTCTGAATACACTTACAGATACCATCGGCATGACTTCAAAACCGAAGCGGCTCCCTGAACTGGGTGATCCTTCCCTCAACAAAAGAAAAATCGGCGGGGAATATTAACCCATCTGACCAATTAGAATTATTTGCATTATTCACGTGTAATTCCATTTTCAAAAATTACTTTTGGCATTGATGGTGACCCAATATCATAATCCCACTATTGCAATTATTGGTGGTGGCTTTTGCGGAAACATGCTGGCTGTACATCTGCTCAGCAATGCAAAAGCACCATTGCACATCGTGCTGATCAATGCAGGCTATCCGCTGAGTAAAGGCGTTGCCTATTCTTCCTACTCCCATAAACACCTGCTCAATGTTCCGGCAAAGAACATGAGTGCGTTTCCGGATAAGCCTTCTCATTTCATGGACTGGATTAAAAAACATGAGAACTACAGGGTGATAGACCAGACCGCATTGCCGGGTATGTTCCTTCCAAGGAATATTTATGGATATTACCTGAAAGATCTTTTCGAAAATGCCATAAGAAAAAAACCGGAGGGCGTTTCCATCAATTTCGTACATGATGAAGCAATTGACATTGAAGAAAAGGAATGGAAAGCACATATTCATTTTTCCGTTTCACCGGGTGTAATCGCAGATAAAGTGGTTCTTGCCATTGGCAATCAGTCGCCTGACAATCCTCCGCTGCAGGACAATTCCTTTTACGCAAGCAGAAATTATTTTGGAAACCCATGGCTTCATGAAGCAGTGAATCACCTCGATCCTGACAAAGAAGTTTTTATCCTGGGAAATGGGCTTACAATGGCTGACATAGTATTGGGTCTGAAAGAAAAAAAACACAACGGAAAAATATATTCCCTTTCACCGAATGGCTTCCAGATCCTTCCGCACCGGGTATTTGAGCCATACAAAGGATTGATGGAAGAATTGAAGCCTCCTTATGATCTTCAAAAAATTATTTCACTTTTCCGGACACATGTAAAAAAACTCCGCGACATGGGTCTTGCAGGCGAAGCAGTCGTGGACTCTCTACGTCCATTAACGCAAAAGGTGTGGCAATCCTGGAGTAAAGAGGAGAAAGAAAGATTCATCTATCACCTGCGCCACATGTGGGGCGTAGCACGACACAGACTACCAATGGAAGTTCATAAAATGATCCAGCAAATGATCCTTGACGACAAACTTGAGATCATTGCAGGCCGTATTCAGGGTTTTACTGAAACCGAACGCGGCATCAGGGTAAGCTTTAAGAGGAGGCGGGATCAGCAAAACTATGAGGTAAGTGTTGCAAGGGTTATTAACTGTACAGGGCCGCTTTCAGACATCAACAAACTGAACCGGCCGCTCGTTAAAAATCTTATTTCAAGAAACCTGATTCACGCTGATGAAATGAAGTTAGGAATTGATGCTTCATCCGACGGAACGATTTTAAATTCTGACGGATCTCCATCGAAATTTCTATTAACCATCGGGTCCACATTGCGCGGATTGCTGTTTGAAAGCACTGCAGTACCTGAATTGCGTGACCAGGCAAAAAAACTTTCCGAAAAACTATTGATGGAAATTAAATAATAAAATTATCGATGATCCTTATTTGCGACAGCGGAAGTACAAAGGCAGACTGGGCATTGTTGGATGGAATTACCATAACGGAATTCCAAACCGATGGCTTAAATCCTGTCCATCTTTCAGATGCAACAATACTTGAAAAGTTATCTGCAGAAAAAAACATTACAACAAATTCAACTACAATTACTGATGTCTTTTTTTACGGTGCCGGCTGTGGAAGCAGTGAAGGAAAAGAAAAAATGGTTGGCGTTTTAAGAAAACTATTTACAGGTTCAAAAATTACGCTTGACAATGACTTGTTTGCTGCAGCTTTGGCAACATCAGGAAATGAGAAAGGAATTATTGCAATTCTCGGAACAGGCAGCAATTGCTGCTTTTACGATGGATCTGCAATACATTTGAAAAATTTTGGTTTAGGTTACATACTCGGCGATGAAGCCAGTGGTGCATGGTTTGGAAAAAATTTCCTGAAAGCATATCTATATGATAAACTTCCGAAAAAAATAAGCACTGCTTTTTTTGATGAATATAGATTAACCCGTGAGGAGATCATTGAGTCAGTCTACCGAAAACCAAATGTAAATCTTTTCCTTTCTTCATTCATGCCCTTCATCATAAAATATAAAGATGAATTGCACATACGGGATTTTTTGAAAAATGGTATAAATATTTTTTTCGAAACGAATGTAAGCGGATTCTCAGAATCAAAAAATGCAACGATTCATTTTGTGGGTTCTGTTGCCGCTTTGCTTGAAATTGAAATCCGGGAAACCGGCAAGGAAAACAATCTCACAATTGGAAAGATACTGAAGCGGCCGATGGATGGACTCAAAAATTATTTTCTCCACCAATGAATGACCCCGAAGCAGAACTTCGAGGTATCAAAATGAATATTAGCTTCCGCCCCGAAACTTCGGGGCTGTTTCTGAAATCATAGTCTCATTAATAAAAAGCCGTCTCTCCAAAGGAAAAACGGCTTTTTATGTTGTTTATTGTCTCTTTCTAGATCAATTCACTGCCCACGTTTCACTTCCACTTAGCAGTTTATCCAGATTGCCTTCGCCTTTTTTGGCTTTCATGTCAACGATTTGCTGTGCCATCTTATCCTCGTAGCAATAACGGTCTTCCACATAAAATACTCCGAATGGACGTGGAAGGTGGTTCTCATTTTTCGGATTGTCAAAGAAACGTGAAAGGATACCTGCCTTCACGCGATCCGCTTCGTCATGTATCCAGAGATCATTTGGAGAAGCACCGTTTGTAATATCCACAACCCGTGGAGTAAATCCATCCAGCTTAATTCCTTTTTCTGAATTCTCACCGAACACCAATGGCTTTCCGCTTTCCATGAAAATGGTCTCGCTTTTCTTCGAAGATTTTTCCGTGAAGACTTCAAAAGCGCCATCATTGAATACATTGCAGTTTTGGTAAATCTCTACAAAGCTTGCGCCTTTGTGATCATTCGCGCGTTTTAATATCATCTGCTGGTGCTTCGGATCTCGGTCCATGGTACGTGCCAGAAAAGTTGCATCAGCACCCATGCACAATGCAATTGGGTTGAACGGATGATCAACAGAACCCACCGGCGTACTCTTGGTTATTTTTCCTTCTTCGGAAGTCGGAGAATACTGACCTTTTGTAAGTCCATAGATCTCATTATTGAAAAGCAGGATATTCAGGTTAAAATTTCTGCGAAGGACATGGATCATGTGATTACCCCCGATTGACAATCCATCACCGTCACCCGTAACCAACCAGATGCTGAGCTCCGGTCGTGCAGCTTTGAGTCCGCTGGCAACAGCAGTAGCACGTCCGTGAATGCTGTGCATACCATATGTTTCCATATAATAAGGAAAACGTGATGAACATCCGATGCCGCTGATGAAAACAATATTCTCGCGTGCCACTCCTATTTCAGGGACAATGTTTTGCGCCTGTTTTAATATAGAGTAGTCGCCGCAGCCGGGACACCACCGTACTTCCTGGTCGGTGACGAGTTCCTTTGATGTAAATTTTTCTGGGGTTTGAGTAGCTTCCATTTTCTAAATGTTTTTTATTCCCTCTCCTTTGCAGAGGGTTAGGGTGAGGCTTTATTTCAACTTCTCTTCAATTAATGCCAATATCTCTGAAGCCATAAAAGGCATTCCCTGGATCTTATTGAATCCTTCTGCAGGAATCAAATATTTATCGCGGATAACCTTGATCAATTGTCCCGTATTCAATTCAGGAATGATCACGTGCTCAAAGTTGTAAAGAATCTCTCCGAGATTTTTTGGGAATGGTTTGATGTAACGCAAGTGTGCATGTGAAACATCATATCCTTTTAAACGGGCTTGCTTCACTGCACTCTTTATCGCACCATATGTAGATCCCCATCCGAGAATCAGTAATTTACCCTTTTCTGTCCCGTCTTCGATGGTCAGTTTTGGAATGTAGTCTGCAATCTTTTCAACTTTGGCATCACGCATGCGAACCATGAACTCGTGATTGGCAGGCTCATAATTGATGTTGCCGGTTTCATGCTGTTTCTCAATTCCTCCGATGCGATGCTCCAGACCTTTTGTTCCCGGAATAGCCCACGGGCGGGAAAGCTTTTCATCACGTTTATAAGGTAGGAATTTATCGCCGGCGTTTTTTTCTTTTGCAAAGTTAACCTTGATCTCAGGAAGGTCTGCGGCTTTCGGGAATGCCCAAGGCTCAGCGCCATTGGCAATGTATCCGTCAGATAAGAATAATACAGGGGTCATGAATTCAATTGCAATGCGGCTTGCTTCAAAAACCATGTTGAAGCAATCACTTGGCGTAGCTGCTGCGACTATTGGAATAGGAGATTCTCCATTTCTGCCATACAACGCTTGCATAAGGTCACTTTGTTCAGTTTTAGTTGGAAGCCCCGTTGATGGGCCACCACGCTGAACATTTACTATAACCAGCGGAAGTTCAAGCATAACAGCCAGACCCATCGCTTCGCCTTTCAATGCAATGCCCGGCCCTGATGATGTTGTTACGCTAAGGGAGCCACCAAAACTTGCTCCTATGGATGCACAAATAGCAGCAATCTCATCTTCAGCCTGAAATGTTTTCACCCCAAAATTTTTATGTCGTGAAAGTTCATGAAGGATATCAGAAGCAGGAGTAATTGGATATGTACCACAAAATAATTGAAGCCCGGATTTTTGGGCTGCCGCGATCAGACCTAGGGCAGTTGCCTGATTACCCATCATGTTCCTGTATATACCGGGTTTGATCTTAGCTGGACCGATTGAAAAACGGCTGGTGGCTTCCTCCCTGGTTTCACCCAGATTGTATCCTGCCTTCAGCACCTTTAAATTGGCATCAAGAATATCGGGTTTCCTCGAAAATTTATCTGTCAAAAACTTGATTGTATGATTCAGCTGACGGTTGTACATCCAGTACAGGTATCCAAGTACAAACATGTTTTTTGAACGGTCGATTTCCTTTACGCCTAGTCCGCTGTCAGTAGAAAGTGCGGCGCGTGTCATTTTCGTAACGTCCATCTTGATGACGTTGTAATTTGAGAGCGACCCGTCTTCCAGCGGATTCTGACCGGCTTCAATATTGGCAAGACGGAGATCCTTTGCATTAAAGCCGTCTGTGTTTGCAATGATGGTACCGCCTTTACGGAGGAATTCAAGATTGGCCTTTAATGCAGCTGCATTCATCACAACAAGAACATCGCAATGATCACCGGGGGTGAAAATCTCTACACTGCCGAAATGAAGCTGGTAACCTGATACGCCGGCAAGTGTTCCTTGAGGGGCACGTATTTCTGCAGGAAAATCAGGGAAAGTACTCAGGTCATTCCCAAGCATCGCAGCAGTGTTCGTAAACTGTGTTCCGGTCAATTGCATTCCATCCCCGGAATCACCTGCAAATTTTATGATTACGCTCTCAAGCGTTTCATTTGGATTACTCATTTGTATAGTATTGTTGTTCTAAGTAAAAAGCGTGCGAAGATAACTAATTTCATGGTTTGGTGAAGCAAAACAGGCAAGGTTATTTGTAGGCCGGTAACAGGTTCTAACCGAAATACTTTGATAAATTTCTTACAACTTCCTGTATTTTACAGGATTTGTAGAAAATCCTTTTCGTATTTTTGCTACACTTAAAATCTGAATAAAATACCATGAGAAAAATCATATTTTTCCTGCTGCTTGCAACAAGTGCATCTGTAGCATTCTCCCTAAACCCAAGCCGCGAATACAAGGTAAGGCCTGACAAATACGGAATGGTTTACAAAGAGGAAAAAGTCCCAACCAAAGATGGTGCTTCTCTGAACGCATGGTTTTTCGAACTTGACAAAAAGACAACGAACTGGATCGTCATCAGCGGAAGCGGTGACGGAAACATGGCTGATAACATTGAGTTGGCCGGTCAATTCATGAGCATCGGCTGGAATGTTTGCATGTATGATTACCGCGGCTATGGTGCAAGCAGTGATTTCAATGTTGACCCGGATACTTATATCTATCCGCAGTTCATCAATGACTTTCACGCCGTACTTGATTACCTCCGCAAAACCAGGGCGGTGACCAAATTCGATCTCTACGGGCAAAATATCGGGGCCGGTTTATCCATCGGTGTCGGGGCCAACAGAACGGAGACCAGGAAAATAATCGCTGATGGTCCATGGACAGGACTGGAGCAGATGAAAAAAAAATTCAAGGAAAAGAAAAGCAAGGATATCATCATCCCGTTTGGCTTTGATAAAACCTTTGAACCATTTTATGCTTTTGACAAAGCACGCACACACTTGAGAGGAATTCTTGCAATCGTTACACCGCAGGATGATATGATCAAGCCCGATGATATGAAGCTGATCAAAGGCATCTCAAGCACATTTCTTGTAGCCGCTTCTCCATCCAATGCAAAAAATTTCGAGACGGACAAGAATGCTTATTTTGAAAGGGTGAAGAAGTTCCTTGAGAATTAATTAGCGTTACCTCACTACGACTTACAGATGTCCACAGGAATAATCCTCTCGCTAGAGCGCGAAGGAAGATAACTCACCCAAAGACGCAAAAACTAAAGTCTCAAGAGAATGCAGTCGCAGAATGGCAATCTATTCCACCGCAAGAGTAAAATCGTTAGATAGAGAAGTTGTTTTTTTTATTTGATAGCCGGCAGGTCTTATGAATTTTCATAGAATCTCTTTTTAGGTGAAGAAGTTTTCGGAGAATTAAGTAGCGATTTCTCACTCAAACTTACCAATGTACAAAGGAATAATCTTCTCACACGATCACCGAGGAAGATAACTCACGCAAAGTCGCCAAGGCGCAAAAACAAAAGTCTCAAGAGAATGCAGTCGCGGTATCGCAAATAATTCTAGCAACAGTATAACCATTATGGAGGGAAGATATTTTTTTTCTTAATTGAAAGCCGACAGGCGTTTTGAATTTCATAGAACCTCTTTTTAATAGGCTCAAATACCTAACTCGCTTATAAAATCCCTTTAAAATAAAACTGTATATTTTGGTTTTGTAACATTCAGACATATCCTTTATTGCAGCCTAAATTTAGGGAATATGACAGAGAATGAAATCGCAACCATAATGGTTAATATATTTATCAAAATCCATAGAACCCTTGGACCGGGATTATTGGAATCTGTTTACGAGGAAGTTATTTGCTACGAACTAAGGAAACACGGCATCTCTTACCAGCGGCAAAAAAACATCAATGTTAATTATGAAGACGCTAAACTCGATATTGGATTTCGTTGTGATCTTATTATTGAAAACAAGGTCATCATTGAGATTAAATCTGTTGAGTACATAGTCCCCGTCCATCCTAAAATCCTGCTAACATATATACGTCTCTCAGAACTTCGGTTGGGCTTACTCGTCAATTTTAATGTTGCCCTTATGAGAGATGGAATAACAAGGGTCGTAAATAATCTTTAGGTCATGCTGTCAGAAGCATAACCTGTAATTCTTTATTGCCTTCAATTTTTTTCGCTGAATTCTAGAAACTTCATCCGGTCTCTTCTTCCGGATTTCACTTCTAACTAAAAAACCGATTTTCTATTTGCGCCTATGCGTCTTCACGTGACACCTTTCATTTCACCCATATCCCCTTCTGACTTTCATCAACATTCTTCTCATCCGGCTGTTTCTTTGCGTCTTTGCGCCTCCGCGAGACATCTTTCATTTCATCCATTTCCCCTTCTGACTTTCATCAGCATTCTTCTTATCCGGCTGTTTCTTTGCGTCTTTGCGCCTCCGCGAGACATCTTTCATTTCATCC
>CAYHHK010000005.1:6503-14807 GCA_964356415.1 uncultured Flavobacteriales bacterium | reverse complement strand
ATCCGGCTGTTTCTTTGCGTCTTTGCGCCTCCGCGAGACATCTTTCATTTCATCCATTTCCCCTTCTGACTTTCATCAGCATTCTTCTTATCCGGCTGTTTCTTTGCGTCTTTGCGCCTCCGCGAGACACCCTTAATTTCACCCAGTTCCCCTTAACAACTTCCAACAACATTCCTCTCACCCCGTTGTTTCTTTGCGCCTTTGCGCAACCAAGAGCCGCCCTGACAATTTGATTCTTATTCCTCTCCGAACTAATTACCTGGTTTAATTCAAAATCAGATTTTCCCGGTCTTGTAGCAACAAACAAGAACTTTCTACATTTGCTCACACATGCCGATCAAAGCCACCCTCACGAAAACAGATCTCTCCATGATCGTGGTGAGTTTTGTGATTGGCATTGGAATTTTCAGAACACCTGCAATCGTTGCACAAAAAGCCGGATCACCAGAATTGTTTTATACTGCATGGATATTGGGAGGATTGATCAGCATTTGCGGAGCACTGACTTTTGCTGAGATCGGTTCGCGATTTCCTGTTGCCGGCGGATTCTATAAAATATTTTCGGCATGCTACCATCCTGTATTTGCTTTCATGATGAACTGGTCGCTTGTGATTATCAATTCATTCAGTGCTGTAGGTGTGGCATTGGTCGGCGCTGAGTATATCACTCCCGTTATATTTCCACCGGAAATGCATTCTCAGATTTATGTACAGCTCATTGCACTGCTGATGATCCTGATATTGTTTGCCTTGAACTATGCCGGAATAAAAACAGGCGCCAGAGCACAAAATGTTTTAAGTGGAATAAAAATAATGATGATACTTTTCTTTTCATCTGCCATTTTATTCAGTCACCCCGCTGCAACTCCGGTTCAGGACGCAATCACATCTTCCGGTTCTTTCATGACAATACTTGGTATCAGTCTCATCTCAGTCTTCTTTACTTATGGAGGTTACCAGAATACGATGAATTTAGGCGCTGATGTGCGTGACCCGCAACGTACCATCCCTGTAAGTATTTTCATAGGAATGGGAATCGTTATGGGACTTTATCTTTTGATCAATTTCGCCTACGTGCATGTGCTGGGTTTTGAACATGTGCAACAATCAAAGTTGCTGGCCGCTGAACTGGCGAGTTCATTTCTCGGAGAAGCGGGATATAAAATTACCTCTGTTGCAATATTTATTTCAGTGATGGGGTTCATCAACACTTCTTTAATGAGCAATCCACGCATCTATTACGCAATGGCTGATGACGGAATATTACCTCCTATTTTCAAACGGGTAAATGAAAAAACGCAAGTACAGCAATTTGCATTGAGTTTTTTCACAGCTCTAATGATCCTTGGACTTATCTGGCTTGGAACTTTTGAAAAAATCATTAACTATGTCATGTTTATTGACAGCTTCAGCATGGTAACGGCTGCAGCAACAATTTTTATTTTCAGAAAAAGAATGAAGGATATGAATTATACCGGATTCAGATTAAAATTATATCCGTGGATTCCTTTGGTATTCATGGCTATGTTACTCACTGTTACGTACAATGTTTTCATTTCAGATGTCAATGCAGCCATCACCGGACTTTGCATCTTTGCTGCAGGATTTCCTCTCTATTTAATCTTAAAACGGATTACCAAATCAACTAATCAACCATTCAACTAATCAACTAACCAACCATTCTACTTTGGACCTTTCCTACATCCTCAACCAGCTCGGCGAAGAACGTGAGCAGTATTACAATGCAGTTGCTCCGCCAATCATACAAACCAGCAATTTTGCCTTTGACGACGTTGCATCATTGCGCAATGCCCTCTCTGACGAAAGCAAGGTTTATCTTTATTCCCGGGGAAACAATCCCACAATTGAAATACTGGAAAAGAAACTAGCTGCTCTCGATGGAGCAGAAGATGCACTCGTATTTGCAAGCGGTGTGGCTGCAGTTACGATACCCGTTATTGCCAATGTGAAAAACGGGGACCATATTTTATGCGTGGTTAAGCCGTACTCCTGGACGAATAAACTATTCACAGCTCTTCTCCCCCGCTTCGGAGTAACATGTACCATGATTGATGGAACAAGGATTGAAAATTTCGAAGAAGCAATTCAATCAAACACAAAACTGATCTTTCTTGAATCACCGAATACGTTTACTTATGAGTTGCAAGACCTGAAAGCCATTGCCTCGCTTGCGAAATCAAAAAGTATTTTGACGATGATCGACAACAGCTATTGCACTCCGCTGTCTCAAAAGCCGATCGAAATGGGAATAGATCTGAGCATGCAAACCATGACCAAGTACATTGGCGGACATAGTGATGCTGTAGGTGGAGTCGTAAGCGGCTCAAAAGAAATGATTAAGAAAATTTTCGCTGCTGATTTCCTGAACATCGGTGCCGTGCTTTCCCCGTTCAGCGCATTTCTCTTCCTCCGTGGATTGCGCACACTGGAATTGCGCGTAGAAAGAAGCTGCGCAAGTGCAGCAACGCTTGTTGAGCATTTTGAAAATCATCCGAGCGTGTTGAAGATGTATTATCCTTTTTCAAAATCATTTCCTCAGCATGAACTTGCCATGAAACAAATGAAAAAAGGAGGAGGAATGTTTACCCTTGCATTAGATGTTAAGACTTCAGAAGAAATTGAAAAATTTTGCAATTCACTCAAACGTTTTTTGATGGCTGTTTCATGGGGCGGGCATGAATCGCTGGTATTTCCTGTTTGTGCTACAATGCCGAAAGAAAATTTTGATGCATCAAATACCGATCACAAACTGGTTCGTTTTTACGTCGGGCTTGAAGATCCGAAAGTGTTGATTAAAGATATTGAACAGGCGATGGAAGAGATTTGATTTTCTAACATAAAAAAACTAATCTATTTCCGGTGGTCACCATGAATTTCAAAATTGACCGCGATGATCTTGGTTCTGCACCATAAAAATTGAAACACATAGGCTCATAGAAAAACCAAATATTTCATTTCTATGCTTTCTATGTGCCTATGTGGTTATGGCTGCTTAATCCACAAAAAACTTTTCTGTCAGTTGCATCTCCCCTGCTACTATGCGTGCAAAATAAATTCCTGTTTTCAACTTTCCGTTTTCGATCACTTGTTTCCCCAAAGACAAAACATCTTCACTTGAGATCATTGATCCGTTGATAGCATAAATCTGCAATGTGGCTTGAGAAAATTTTTCAAATGCCCACTCCAGACTCACACCATTTTCATCTTCGCTTGTTTTCAAAAAATCATTGGACAAAGAAGGCTTTTCAGTCAGACCAAGAATGTAACCCATGTTATAAAAATTAACGGTATTATTTCCTGAATTTGGAACGCCAAGTGTATCATTTGCCATATTGTAACAAATATCTGCAGGACTGCTGAGGCCTGTCACCACCTGCACGGGAGGATTCAAAAAAGCTGAATCAAGCATGTAGACCGATTGCGTTCCCCAGACAGAAATGTAAACGCGACCTTGACTATCCATTGCAATACCGTCATCATTTGAAAGTGTTGTCGTTTTCAAAACTGTCTGAGATGAATCAACAAGACTTACAGCTTTGATCTGCACCGCACTGCCCCATGTGCAATAAATAAGTCGGTTATTGGCCGCATCAAATAAAATTCCATTCGGAGTTTTGGTGGTGGCGTTCACAAATACATTAAAACTGCCATCAGCAATGTTAACTTTATAAATCTTTTTTGCACTGAAATCTGTTGTGAAAAGATGCCCGCTGGTATCAGCACAAATACCATTCAGGAAGCTGCCATTCACATTACTTGTAAAAGTCTGAAGCCCGGAAACAAGATTAAAACCCAGCACTTTTCCATTGTCATTCACATACACTGTGCTGTCAACCACAACAAGCCCATAAGGAGAACTCACGTTTGCAGTGAACAAGGTTGGTGTATTTCCGGGAATAACAGATTGCAGATTCCCGCTTGAAGTATTTGAAACGATATAACGGTTATTGATCGGATCAAACTCCACGCTTTCAGGACCGGAGAATGACTGAGCTCCGGATTCAGCGATCAATCCAATAAAGACAATGATGTAACTCAATAATTTTCTCATAACTAATTTACAGTTTCAAATATTAAAATATTAATCTTCGGATTAAAAAAATCACTTCCTGATCGCAAGCCTATACAATACCCATCCCATGTATGCAAAGAAACCGGTGCCAAGCAGCATATAGCCTCCCTCGCCTAAGATACTTGTAATACCATTCAACGCACTTACTTTCTCGAGTGCATGAAATACGCCTTCATCAACAGAGAGTAATGCAACGATAACTCCTGCAAGGGCACCACCTGCAACAAGGCCTGTTGCAAACAAGCTGCCTTTGCCTAACTCCTCATCTTCCTTTTTCTCATGCTTTCTTTTTGCACGCCACTCAACGATCCCCTTAACTGCACCACCGCAAAAAATCGGGAGCGTTGTAGAAAGCGGTAAGTAAAGCCCAACTGCGAAAGACAATGCTTTCACACCACATAGTTCAACCGTAATGGCAATAAATGCGCCTACCAGTACAAAGTTCCAGTCGAGATTATATGAAAGCAATCCTTTTACCAATGTAGCCATGAGCGTGGCCTGCGGGGCTGCAAACTTCTCTCCTATAGCATGGTCTATACCTCTGGCGACCAGATCAGGTGTTGGCGTATCCAGGTACTTTACAGTAAACCCGATAACGACAGATGAAACGATGGCACCAATAAACAATGCCAGCTGCTGGTACCTTGGTGTTGCGCCTACGATGTAACCTGTTTTCAGATCCTGCGAAGTAGCACCTGCATTCGCTGCTGCAATGCACACAATGCCTCCGACAACCAGAGCCATTGGTTCATAAACTTTTCCCGTCCAGCCGATTGCGATAAATACAAGTGCTGTTCCCATAATGGTTGCAATGGTCATTCCTGAAATAGGATTATTACTTGAACCAATAATACCTACAATGCGACTGCTGACTGTCACAAAGAAAAATCCAAATACGATAATAAGAATACCGATGAGAAATTTATTCAGGATGCTGTCTCCGGGAATCATAGGTAGCAATGCCATCAATAACACCAGCGCACCGCTTCCGATAAGCACAGTTTTGAATGAGAGATCGTTTTCAGTTCTGGCAACAACAACACCGCCTTTTTCTTTCATCGATGCAATGCTCTCCTTGAATGAAGAAACAATTGTAGGAATTGTTTTGATCAGCGTAATGAACCCGCCTGCAGCAACTGCCCCAGCTCCGATCTGGCGGATATATGTTCTGTATATGGCTTCTGCCATGTCGCCAAAAGTATGAGTGACCGGATCCCATGCTCCCTTCCCTCCTGCAGTTGCAAGGTCCTTCAGGAAGCCAAGCTTGACCTGTTGTGCTGCGATAATATCGGGAGGAATCAATGACGCAAGCAACGGGATCAACCCCAACCATGCGAGTACTCCTCCTGCCACCAATACCCCCGCAATGCGAGGTCCGATGATGTAACCAACACCCAGATATTCAGGTGTGATGTCTGCATTTAAAGTTGCTGAAGGAAAAAACTTATTTGATTGTTTGCTTACCCATGCAGGAGCTTCAGAAATCACATGAAAGACTTTTTGCAGAATGGCATATACCATTGAGAAGCCCAATCCCATGTAAGCAGTTTTTGCAAAATCGCCACCCTTTTCTCCGGCAATGAGTACTTGCGCACATGCAGTTCCTTCGGGATATGGCAGGTTCTCATGCTCTTTTACAATAAGCGACCTGCGCAAAGGGATCATCATCATCGTTCCAAGCATCCCTCCCAGAACAGCAAGTGTAAAAATGGTCCAGTATTCGAAATATTGTTTACCCATACTGATGCCGCTTTCATTGGCTGAGAGAAAAAGAAATGCAGGAAGGGTAAATACTACGCCTGACGCAATACTCTCTCCCGCAGAACCTGTTGTCTGAATAATATTGTTCTCAAGAATTGTTGTCTTGAGGAATTTTCTTCCAAGCGAAATGGCAAGTACTGCAATTGGAATTGAAGCACTCACTGTCAATCCCGCCTTCAGTGCGAGATACACAGTTGAAGCTCCGAAGATGACTCCGAATATGCTCCCCATCACAATGGCTTTCACTGTGAATTCCTTTACATTATCCGTGGCAGATATGTAGGGTTTAAATGTGGACTCTTTAATTTCCATAAAGTATGCCTTTAAAAGTTGGGCTAATGTATAAGAAAGTATTAAGCTTAAACAAATGTAGCCCTAAGTATTAACAACTAATACCATTACCCGGACCAAATAAGACAACAATGTTTCTGGCAAAAACCGATGTAGCAGCTTTCATATATTAATCCTTAATCCAATCACCTAGTCACCTTCCCACTTAATCACTTAATCACTTAATCACCTTGTCACTTTCCCCCTTTCCTCCTTAATCACTTTGTAACGTACATTTGCTCCGTGCACAATAAGTTCAAAATATATAAATCATCTGCAGGCTCCGGTAAAACATTCACACTTGTGAAGGAATACTTGTGCCTTGTTCTTCGCAATCCAGGCGACTACAAGCATATCCTCGCGCTCACTTTTACCAATAAAGCGACAGAAGAGATGAAGTCGCGAATTGTTGATTCGCTTATACAGCTTTCAAAGAATGAGAATGAATCCTTAAAAAAAATTCTTGCAGCAGAAATTCCGGAAGAAAAAATTCATCCGAATGCCCGGCTCGCGCTCGACAGCATACTTCACGATTACAGCAACTTTTCAGTCACTACAATCGACAGCTTTTTTAACCGCATCATCCGTTCACTTGCCCGTGAAATGCAATTGCCATTGCGGCTTGAAATAAAGCTTGACCAGGATGAAGTGATTACTGATATCACCTCTCAGCTGATGCAGGAAATCAGTACTGACAAAGAGCTCCTCCACTGGCTAACTGATTTTGCAATTCAGAAATTATCAGATGACAAGGGGTGGAACATTGAAAAAGAGATTGAGTCCATTGCAAAAGAACTTTTCAGGGAAAATTCAATCGGCGATCATTTACATAGCAGAGAAGAGATCAAAAATTTCTTTGCTGAACTTAAGACCATAAAAACACGATTCGAGAACCGGATGAAGGTATTCGGCAACGATGGAATGAAGGCAATTACTGCACATGGCCTGGAGGTGAAAGATTTTGCATACGGGGAAAGTGGCGTTGCAAAATATTTCGACAAGATCCGTATGAATATTTCCGCTGATGCCTACCTGCCCGGGAAACGCGCTGATGATGCAGCATACGACGCTGCCAAATGGGCTTCTAAAAGTTCGCCTAAAAAAAAAGAGATCCTTTCAATTGCCGAAAATACACTTCAGCCATTGCTGCAGCAGATCCTTCATTTCGTTGCAGCTGAATTCCCTGTTTACTTAGGCGCTGCAGAAGTATTGAAAAGAATTTTCCTTCTCGGCATCGTAGAAGACCTTAGCAAAAAACTCAAAAAATACAGGGATGAAAATAATCTGGTACTAATTAGCGATACTCCGAAAATACTGAGCAAAGTAATTAGTGAAGAGGAAACACCATTTGTTTATGAGAAAAGCGGCGCACGTTTTCACCATTTTCTGATTGATGAATTTCAGGATACCAGCGACCTGCAGTGGAAAAATATCCTGCCCCTGGTCGTAAATTCCCTTGGCGATGGAAATTTTGGAATGGTGGTTGGTGACATTAAACAAAGTATCTACCGCTGGCGCAGTGGGAACATGAACCTCCTGGATACTGAAATTGAAAATCATTTACATAGGTTTCGGTCAATCATTATTAAAGAGAACCTTGACACAAATTACAGGAGCAAAAAAGCAATTGTAGATTATAACAACACTTTTTTTTCTGCAGTCCCTCCCTTGGTCAACAGTTTCCTTGAACTTGACGGAAAGAACGCATTGGACAGGGCTTACAACAATGAAGCGGAACAAAAAAATGCCGAAAAGCACAATCAAGGAGGAAGGGTTGAAATTCACACAATCGCACCAGAAGAACGGGGAGATGAAACAATTTCCTGGAAAGATATTGCGAAGGAAAAAATACTTGAGAAAATCAATGATGCTTGTTCAAGGGGATACAATTATGGAGACATAGCCGTGCTGGTGCGCACAAATACGGAAGGTGATGCTGTTGCTACCTTTTTGATTGAACGGGGAATTACCCGCGTGATCTCTCCCGATTCTTTGCTAATGATGCGCTCCCCCGAAGTAAGGTTCTTGCTAAACCTGCTCATATTCCTTGATGACAGGCAAAACCATATTTCAAAAAGCGAGATTCTTTTCTATTACGCATCAAGGAATTCATCCATCAG
>CAYHHK010000005.1:0-6403 GCA_964356415.1 uncultured Flavobacteriales bacterium | reverse complement strand
ATCATGCCTTTTACAGACTGGAAACTTCAACCTGACGCACGCGACGTAATGTGGATTGAAAGCAAGGATGCACCTTTCAGCAACTTTGGAAAAATTCCTTTAAGCCCAAACAAGGCAATGAAGCAATCCTGCTTCGCAGCTTCATATCAAAATGAAATGATCCGGGCGGTAACTGATAACATCAACCTGATGTATGTTGCCTTTACTCGTGCGGAAGAAGAACTTTATATTTTCACTGCAACGGGAGAGATCAAAGAAATGAACTCCACCGGCAAGCTTTTGCGTACGGTTCTTCAAACAGTGCCGGAATGGTCGACGAAATTTGATGAAAACAACGCACTCCTGCTTGGTGACCTCATTGACAAAACCGGAAATAAAGATCGAACCGGAGAAACTTCCGCAAATGTATTTGAATTGAAAAAATATGACGTACTCAACTGGCATGATAAAATACGATTGAGCCTGAGATCAGAGGAACTGATCGAAATACTCGATAGCTCGGTAAAACGAGCCATCAATTATGGAGTGCTTGTGCATCGCGTAATGTCCTCCATCCAACAGGTTTCCGACGCAGACATGGTGGTAGAAAAATTTCATTCCGAAGGAATTATCACCGGGGAAGAAAAAGAAAAATTACATCATGAGATCCGACTCTTGCTGGAAGTAAAAGAAATAGCTGCTTTCTTCAGCGCCGAATATACCGTACTGAATGAGCATGAAATCCTGATGCCCGATGGCGAAACACTCCGCCCCGACAGGGTTCTGCTCAAAGAAGGAAAAGCCATCGTCATCGATTTCAAAACAGGGAAAGAGCATTCTTCTCACCAAAAACAAATCAATACATATGCCTCCGCTTTGTCGAAAATGAATTTTTCTGAAATCGAAAAATACCTGATCTACATAGCTGAAAAAAGAATTTTGCGCGTACAATAATATCTCAATACTTTAGCAAACGTTGAAATGATTATTTGCCAATAACCCAGCTTGCTCGTTATTCACTATTATTCGTTATTTGAAAATTCGCAATCTTTCGTTATTCGCACCATTCATTATTCGAAAATTCGCAATCTTTCGCTATTCGCACCATTCGTTATTCGCACCATTCATTATTCACACCATTCGTTATTCGAAAATTCGCAATCTTTCGCTATTCGCACCATTCGTTATTCGCACAACCAAACTTTCCTACAATGTACCTAAACCGAAACCTGAAAATTATTGTTATCGAAGACAACCGGGCAATGTCTGAAATGGTGCGTGATTACCTCACTGCAAAATTTACATCTGCAGAGGTCACAGTTTACAATACCGGCGAAGAGGCCCTTAACGGAATGATCTCGGAACCGGATGTCATCATTCTGGATTACAACCTGGATTCTGAGAATGCAAACGCTTTAAATGGCATTCAGATATTGATGAAGATCAAGGAGCGGTATAAAACGCCGGTCATATTTTTATCTTCTCAGGAGCGTGCAGATGTTTCTGCAAATACCATAAAGTACGGCGCATACGATTACATTACCAAGAACGAAGCTGCTTTCACCCGGCTTGAAATTGTCATCAACAACATCATCGGCCATTCAGACGTAAAAAAGAATCTCGGCACCCAAAAATTCTTTAACAGCATCCTTGTTGTACTAATGATCGTACTTGTATTGGGATTTATCCTGATGAGGATGTTTTAGTTCTGACTGAAGAAAAAATCAATCAGCTCATAAAACTGAGTTACGGTAAATGTTGATTTGCCATCCAGGTACTGATCAATAGCAACACTAATCTCCGCCGGACTAATCTGATTGTTTCCATCAGTGTCAAGCACCCCGAACTTCACAGGTATGAATTTATTCAGGCTTCTCGGGACTTCACCGGTATTTGCATCTGCCTTCCCGGCACCACCGGAATTTTCTTTACCGTATTTATCTGTGTGATGAAGATACTCAACGATTGCCGGCAAGGCGTTCAATGAATCCTGTCTCCATTTTGCTTCGATCATTTCCTCGGTAATTGTAACCCCTTCCTCATTTACAAGTGCATCTTCTCCGGAATTAAGCTCTTTATCACGGTAATCAGGAATACCGTCATTGTCAGTATCAATTGGCTTTCCATTTGCATCAACTTTGGAATTAACTGTGGTGTCAATTACAGTATCGCTGATATCAGGAATGCCATCTTTGTCTGCATCTTCTGATGAAAGCAATTCAAAATTGACATTTTTAAAATCAGCTTTGTCCTGTGAAAATTCCTGATTCGCCTTTTTTGGCACTTCTCTTTTTCCGGCTATGTCATACCGCAGGGAAACAAATGCGAAAATGATCTTATCCTTTAGTCCGTTGCCTTTGCGCGACTGATAACTTTCCTTATTCACGTTATCTATGAGGTCAGATTTGGTGAGGTGTATATTCGCGCCAAAGTGCATGGCAACACGATTCGAAATAAGAAATTTCACTCCCGCTCCTACAGGAAATCCGATTGTTGACTGACGGTATTTTCCAAATCCGTCAATGTTCTCATCCCGCAGATCTGTTTCATACTTATAATCCCTGTAGATAACCTGGGCATTGCCGGCGCCTGTATCATTCTGATCAACATTCCTGATTGTGCCGTCGTTCCAGTAATGGTAATAGTTGCCATTGCCATCTTTCAAATCACCGCGAGCATGAAAAACCATATATTCAATTCCGGCACTGATGTATGGAGTGAGAAATTGTTTTGCCTTTTTCCTGGAATAAAAATCATAACGCAATTGCAAACCTTCAGCAACAATTCCTGACTCAAAATTCAAACGGTTTGTTTCACTTCCTTCGTGACCGGAAACCCGTCCTCCTAAAATAAACAATGAAATGGATAGTCTCGAATTGGTATGCTTTTGAAGCTCAAATTGCAAACCACTTTTTGAAGTTGCCGGCTCATTCAGGTGATTGTATCCAACGTCGCCTAAAAAATACATCAGGCCCTGTGCAATGGAAACGACAGGCAAACGCGATGTATGGCCGGCTGTTGTATCTGCATCTCTTGAAAATGCGGCTGCATTAACACAGCTAAAAACAATCAGGAAAATTATTTTGAAAAAGGAATTATTCATTTATCAGAGCGACAATTTCATGCGCTGTTTAATTTGCCATGGCCGTATTTTCAACGGCTTCCTTTATTGTAATTCTGCGGTCATTTTTATATACAACAACAAAAGCATCATGAATTTTTTCCTTTGTTCGCCTGCTAAAATTATTCGCTGATTCATAAGTGTCAAAATTCCCAATCATATATTTCCTCCATCCCTCCTGTTCCGTAAGGTCAACATGCTGGTCGAGCTGATATTTGTCCCGGAAGAATGCATCAGTGCGAACCGGACTTTTGCGTGTTGCAGCTATTTGAATTTTAAAAAAAATTCCTTTCTGCGGAGCCGGAATATATGCCTCCATAATATTGGGAACAGCTTTCTCATTCGCCTGTGCAAGCAGGTTGGCGGCAATCTCATCAGCCGGAGACACAGGTTCTGTGGTAATGGCACCCCCTCTGCTCACTGCAGTCGTAGCTGACTCAATACTTGTCCTGGCTTCATCCTCGCCTCCATATACAAGCGATCCCGATACCATGGGGTTTTCAAATTCATCTCCTGTTGCCTGAAGATTATAACTGATTTTAATGACAGGTTCCTCCGGGAGTTGGTTCCAAAAAAAAGTCGCCTGCTGATTGCTGAACATGAATTTTGCTTCACCTGAATTCACATTTGTCACGGTATATCCTGCCGGAATTTCATCAATAAACCGGGCGGTATGTTCGCCACTTCTTCGAATGATGTTCAGTACTATTTTATATTCTCCTCCTTCGGGAGTAACGGCAAAAATTTTTCGCTCAACTTCCTTATCATTCTTTGCATTGGCAGCAGCGGTAAAGTCAAGCTCAATAGGAGCAAGTTCAATCCTAACGCGCTGATTATCCTTTATATAATAAAACGATCCCGGCATCAATTCCCTATCTGACTCATTTGGATCGGTATGAAACATATAGGAAACAGAAAATGTAGCTGCATCGGGCAGCGAAGTCCATTCGAACTTCACAACATTGCCTTCCATTTCAAATTTTGCTCCCATTGTTTCAACCGGCGTTGCCGTTAACCCCATCGGTAATATTTGCTGTAACCTGGCATAACCCGTTGCCGTCCCCTTATTCAGGGTTATGGTAACTGTACAATCATCGCCAGACACCAGTCGCGGTGCAACGCGTGAAGTGATGGATATCTCATTTTCAGGATTACCGAAAAGAGAAACCAGTAAAACTACCATGGCGGAAATAGCAATGCTTATTATTTTAATCATTATCCTGAATTATCAGATGGAAAAGTACGTCATGAATTTCTTTGATTCTCCTCTGAAAAATGGAGTTATGAATGTGGAATTGTTGATAAGAGAAAATTCGTTTACATCAGCGACAAAACACAAAATAAGAAATCAGATCTATGAAAAATTTAACCTTTCTTAACCGCACATTAACACGAACCTAAGTAACCAAACACTACTTTTCGATGCGAAATAATTCTCCGGTACATGTTAAAAATCACTGTCTTTCTGCTTTCTATCCTTGTCGGTACCTGCACTTACGCCGATGTAGTGCCCAAAATCTACACCACGATGCGAGCGACAGCACCGATAAAAATTGACGGAATCATTGACGATGAAGGATGGAAAAATATCCCGCTGGCTAATGACTTTATTCAACTCGATCCTAAAGAAGGCAATCCTGTCTCACAAAAAACTGAAGTCAGGATAACTTACGACAACGTAGCTGTATATGTATGCGCCATGATGTACGACAATGCGCCAGACAGCATCCTTCATGAACTCGGATTGCGCGACGAAGGAGAAAACCTGAATGCAGACCGCTTCCGATTTGCAATTGATACTTATAACCTGCGGCAGGATGGATATGTGTTCGACGTTACAGTGAGCAATGTTCAGTCTGATATCAAAGACAGCGATCCTACATTTGATGCTGTATGGGAAAGTGCTACCCACATCAGCAAAGATGGCTGGAGCGTGGAAATGAAAATCCCGTACAGCGCACTGCGTTTTCCTAAGAAAGATATCCAGCAATGGGGCCTTCAGTGCGCACGAGCCATTCGAAGAAACAGGGAATATGACCAATGGACACTCACCCCGAAATCTGCCCAAAACAGGATCCTGTACTGGGGTACAATGAATGGAATTTCAAATATTGAATCGCCGTTAAGGTTATCCCTCACACCATACCTTTCTTTATATGGTGAACGAAGCCCGAATACTGATGCAGACAATAAAACCGTTTATGAAAATTCAACTTCTTATTCATTCGGTGCTGACCTGAAATACGGCATCGATGACCGCTTTACGCTGGATATGACACTCCTTCCCGATTTCAGCCAGGTACAAAGCGATAACAAAATAAAAAATCTCACTGCTTTCGAAACAGTCTATGATGAAAATCGCCCCTTCTTTAAGGAAGGCGTCGAACTGTTTTCAAAAGGGAATCTTTTTTATTCGCGCAGAATAGGAAAAACACCTGGCTTGTTTTATTCCATACCATACCTGCTCAACGAAGGTGAAACAATTGAAGAAAATCCTGATAAAGCAAGGTTACTAAATGGCGTTAAAGTGTCAGGCCGCACAGATAAAGGACTTGGCATTGGTTTATTCAATGCTGTCACAGCCGATATGTATGCCGTTGTCAAAGACCAAAATGGCAACAGACGGAAAATCCTTACAGAGCCGCTTACAAATTACAACATCCTTGTCCTCGACCAGAACCTGCCGCACAATTCAGATATTTTTCTTGTGAATACCAATGTAATGCGTGCAGGCAGTGCGCGAGATGCCAATGTCACAACTGCACAGGGAGTTTATGAAATGAAAAATCATTTGTTCCGTTTCCTGGGTCGCTATTCAATGAGCCGTGTTTATGACCATACTTACAATACCGAAAACAAACATGTAAAGAAAAATACGATCGGAAACCAATACAGTTTCGGCATCGATAAAGTGAAAGGGGTTTGGAATTATGGTGCCGTACATGAGTTCGGCGATGAAAACTATGACAAAAATGACCTGGGAAGGATTTTCATACATGACTATACCATGGATCAGGCTTATGCTTATTTCAGCGCGAACAATCCGTTCTGGAAAATATTCAATTATGGCCAGGGTGGTATAAATATCAACCGTGAAGGCCGTTTCAGCAGCGGTGCACAGACATCTCTCGGCATTGAGTTATGGGAGTTTCTCTTGTTCAGGAACAATTACTCGCTCAATACCTCAATCGGTGCAAATCCTGTTGAAGGGCGTGACTATTATGAACCCCGCACTGAGAATAGGTTTTACAAAACACCGGTTACATACTTCGGCAACATCAATGCTTCAACAGATTATAACAA
>CAYHHK010000004.1:53678-62110 GCA_964356415.1 uncultured Flavobacteriales bacterium | reverse complement strand
GTTTGGGATAAATTTTTTCCAGTTATCCTACTGAAATTAAAATCTGCCTTGAAAAAACAGGAATCAGAATTTCTGGTTATGGACAAGCTTGATTTTGAAAAAGCCAGTCACAGGAAAAACTCCAGTTATATGTTTCACCTGGAAATGAATGAAGGGCGGGTACTGAAGAGCAAAGACACTTCGTCTGTTGGAATTGATTTCGCAAGGGCATTAAAAGAGAATGAAACCATCTTCAACATCGTGAAGCATGGAGGCATTGTTTTTAATTTGAACAATAAGTTTGTACTCTCCATTGCGCCCAAATTCAGTGCGCCGGAGGTTGTTGCTGAAGAACCCGCCGAGGCATTACCTGCAGTTACAGGAGAAGCGGGTACGAATAACTAATGGTACGAATAACTAATGGTACGAATAACGAAAGGTTGCGAATTTACCAGGTACGAATAACGAAAGGTTGCGAATTTTCGAATAACGAATTTCTAAATTGAAATTCGTTATTCGCAAATTCGTAGATTCGTAAGGATTGGTTTTTCGTACATCTATGCTGGAAGCAGTCTCATGCGTTCCATGAGTTCCAGCAATTCTTTTCTTGATTTACCCAGACGTAGTTGTATCCTGTTCAAGACTTCTTCTTCGCGTCCTTCCTGGTACTGAATATCTTCATAAGTAAGTTTCGAAAACCTCCATTGAAGGCGTACACAAAAATCTTCCCAATTTTCATCCATTCCCGGCATTTTCATAGTATTCTATATTAAAAAGTGAATTGATTAAAAAAGTATTCCGGAGTGAGATGCGGAAATATTTCGTAAGGTAGTCTATTTGATCGGGGTGGACTAATAAAGTTTGTGAATGTTTTGATCAGTCCCGTTCTTTCGACCAGAAAGTGATTAATTCGGATTTGGCAGCCAATCCTTAAGTATGATTGGGATGCTATGCAGGTTCCAATGAAACCGGGAAGGAACCTATCTAGCCCCGACTGCAATGGAAAGCCCGGACCCTGAGGTATGCGCTTGCGCTTAACTTCAGGGGAGGACTTGCAATGGAAGGCGGGACGGTTGGTGGATAGTGAGACAAGGTTCCGCTTCAACTTCAGAAATTGGTTTTGGGGGGCTGCTTCCAACCTTCGCCAAGGCTACGGTTGACAAGCTGTGCCTCGCATGGACAACAATGATTAACGGACTGCTTCCAACCTTCGCCAAGGCTACGGTTGACAGGCTGTGGCTCGCAGTGACTACAAACAGTGGGGAGGCTGCTTCCAACCTTCGCTTAAGCAATGGAGGGCAAGGTTTTTTTAGTATCTTCGCGCTCCCAAAAAATTGAATATTAATGCTTTCAGTCCAAAATTTGTCGTTGCGATACGGAAAACGCGTATTGTTTGAAGAGGTAAACCTGAAATTTACCCCCGGCAACTGCTATGGGGTAATAGGCGCAAATGGAGCCGGAAAGAGCACTTTTTTGAAGATTTTATCGGGAGAGATCGAGGCCAATACGGGAGAAGTATTTATTACCCCCGGTGAACGGATGAGCGTACTGAGTCAGAATCACTTTGCATTTGATGCCTACCCCGTATTGCAAACGGTGTTGATGGGGAATAAAAGATTGTTTGAGGTGATGGCTGCAAAAGATGCTATTTATGCCAAAGCAGATTTCAATGATGAAGATGGAGCTAAGGCAGCTGACCTTGAGCACCAGTTCTCTGAAATGAACGGATGGAATGCAGAAAGTGATGCAGCTAACATGCTTAGTGGCCTGGGAGTCAGGGAAGAATACCACCAGAAGTTAATGGGTGAATTGAGCGGAAAAGAGAAGGTAAGGGTGTTGCTTGCGCAGGCATTATTTGGCAATCCGGAAGTATTGTTGCTGGATGAGCCGACGAATGACCTTGACGTAGAAACGATTTCCTGGCTGGAAAACTTCCTTGCCGACTTTCAAAATACAGTGATTGTTGTGAGCCATGACAGGCATTTTCTGGATGCCGTGTGCACACACGTTGCCGACATCGATTTCGGAAAAATAAAGCTCTATACCGGAAATTATACTTTTTGGTATGAAAGCAGTCAGCTTGCCTTGCGCCAGCGAAGCGACCAGAATAAGAAGATAGAAGACAAGCGGAAAGAGCTCCAGGATTTTGTGGAACGATTCAGTGCCAATGCTTCAAAAAGCCGACAGGCCACCAGCCGCAAAAAATTATTGGAAAAACTGGTTATTGATGATATCCAACCAAGCACACGCAAGTACCCCGGCATTATCTTTAAACCGGAGCGTGATTGCGGTGACCAGATTCTGAATGTGGATCACCTTGCAAAGACAAGTCCTGAGGGAATGCCATATTTCGCTGACATCACTTTTACGATGAATAAGGGAGATAAGATCGCAGTGGTAAGCAGGGAACACAGTGCCATCACCGCCTTTTTTGAAATACTAGTCGGGAATGAAAAACCGGATGCCGGAGAATTCAGGTGGGGAAGCACGATCACACGTGCATATCTACCCAATGACAATGCACAATTTTTTAAAGGAGATGACAACCTGATTGATTGGCTTCGCCAGTTTTCCAAAGATAAGGATGAGACGCATGTACGGGGATTCCTTGGCAAAATGCTTTTTAGCGGTGAGGAAGTTTTTAAGAAGAGCAATGTACTGAGTGGTGGAGAGAAAGTACGCTGCATGGTAAGCAGGATGATGCTTGCCAATGCCAACTGCCTGATCATGGATGAACCAACGAATCACCTTGACCTGGAGAGCATAACTGCTTTTAATAATTCAATGAAAGACTGGAAGCATGTAGCATTGTTTACTTCACATGACCATGAGTTTATGCATACAGTAGCCAACCGTATTATTGAAATAACGCCGGGCGGTATTATTGACAAGCGCATGACCTATGATGAATACATCAGTGATGAAAGCATTAAGGCGCTGAGGCAGGAAATGTATGGGGATGTGGAGATGGCGAAAAAGTAAACGAGACGAATAAAATAATAAATACCGAATAACAAATATCGAATGCCGAATTTCGAATTTCGAAAAATTGAGCATTTGTACTGGTTCGAAATTCGGATTTTGAATTTCGAAATTTCATTATGATTGATATTGGCAAATACAACGACCTGATTGTAAAATCAAGAGCCGCGACAGATATGTTTATTGTTATATCTTCTTTTGACTTTCTCCACGCGCACCCTGGCCCTAAAGGGAAATCCACCGCGCCGTCAATGATTGGACTATCGTTATAGAATATCGCATATTAACATTGATTAAATCAACCTCGGAATTTTAAAAAATGATTGACATTGGCAAATACAACGACCTGATTGTAAAATCAAGAGCCGCCATCGGATTATATCTTCACGACGGGGATGAGTCGGTATTGCTTCCGGCAAGGTATGTTCCTGCTGACGCAAAAATCGGGGATGTGCTGAATGTGTTTGTTTATCTCGATAATGAAAACAGACCTGTGGCAACGACGCTGAAGCCACATGCAACGCTTGGTGATTTTGCATTTCTAATGGTGAAGGATGTTACTTCTCATGGTGCATTTTTAGACTGGGGAATAGCAAAAGATATTTTTGTTGCTTACCAGGAACAGCGCGCCGAGATGCAGATCGGGAAAAAGTACCTTGTACATCTGTTTATGGATGATTTTTCAGGTCGTATTGCAGCGACATCGAAGTGGGGAAAATACATTGACAAGCTCACTGATGATTTGAATGAAGGTGATGAAGTGAATCTACTCATCGCGGAAGAAACGGATGCAGGGTTCAAAGCCATCATTGACAACCGTTACGAAGGGCTCATTTACCGCAATGAAATTTTTCAGCCGATGAAGGTCGGTGATGTGAAGAAGGGATTTATCAAATTCATTCGTGAAGACGGAAAAGTTGACCTCTCCTTGCAGAAACAAGGATTTAAAAATGTCCTAGATACGAAAGACATGATCCTGCAAAAACTGAAAGAGCACCAAGGAGTGCTTGAATTAGGAGATAAAAGTTCACCTGAAGAAATAACAGCATCGCTACACATCAGCAAAAAAGTATTTAAGAAAACAATCGGCAACCTTTTCAAAGACCGCCTCATAACTGTCCGCGACTACGAGATCAGACTTGTTGATCAGGAAGGCGAGTGATCAGTTTTTCACAAACTTTCGGGAAATGGTTTTTTCAGCGATTGTAATCCGGATATAGTATAGGCCTGATGAAAGAAGGCGACAATCAACAGTTGACAGGCGACTGACGGCAAAAGAGAGAACCTTTTTTCCAAGCTGGTTGTAGATTGAGACTTCAATTGAATTTTCTGAATTCGCCCGCTCGCCATTCGGAATTCCAATTTCTAACTTATCCTTCACCGGATTAGGATAAATAAACATTTCATCATCTTTATTCATTGAAGCTACGGCCGTCCCTAGTCCGCATGGATCGAGGGCATTTGCAACAATGAATTTTTCTGATGATATATAGCCACCATTGCCATAAGGGACAAAAACATAAAATGTATCAGCCGCTGAAACAGGAATGATGCGATTGGTATCTCCGTTATTCCAGACATAAGAAGCATATCCCGGACCGGCATCCAGGTAATGACCTCCTGCAGAATCAATACAGGTGACCTGAGGCCTGTTAAACATCCATGGTAATTGCTGGAAATTGAATGACCTGTATGACGACATGGAGTCGTAGAAAAAAAGTTCGAAGGTTTTATTCCCGAGAGGATCAACCACAACAAAGGTGACATTGCTGCTGGAAAACCGGCCATAGTTTACGAGCGTATTCCCATTGGGAAGTCGTTGTACGTTTCCGGTCGCTTTGGAATACATGATTGTGTCGTACTGGTATTTCCAAACCAATGAAGCCGTTTTGTTGACTTCATCAAGTTGGTATTCAAGGGCGCGTGATGCATGGTATGGTGCATTCAATATGCGATAGCCGTTGTCAAAGAGTGTTACATTTCCGTTATCGATTCTTCTGATATCATGCTGACCATAAAAAGGCGTGGTGTCGTTCAGAAATGTAAATTGATTCTGTACGCCACCCATCCTCCAAATGATGGAACTATCGGTTCTGTTGATCTTTGTGATTTCATTGAAATGCCTGCTGCTTAAAAGGATGTTGCCGTCATCATCCATTTCTACGGCATTGGAATGCGTCCAGTCAACATTAACCGGATTCGAAAGCCAGACAGAATCTACGTCAGGAAAATTAAAATAGTCTTTGGCATGCCATTCGAATACCACGTTTTTGCTTGCATCCAATTCCTGGATCACATTGTATTTAACAGTTGCAGAACTGCTCCCATGTGTACCGGCAGGCAAGAACCAGGCATAAGCCGATAAATTCATGATCACATTTTTATATCCGAGGAAAAGAAAATGCCCATTGGGCAGGATCTGAAAATCGTGGCTGTCTGTGGTTATGCCATTTTTAGTACCGACAGAATCTACAATGGTAAAGGTGCTGTCGAGGATATAAAACATGTTGTTTCTGAAATAAGTAATCAGGCCATTCGGCTGCACTTTGAAATCCGGCGTATTGGTTAATGACCCCAATGATTTAAAATATACCACATCGCCGAAGCGGTCCAGTACCAACTGGGAATGGAATCCTGCATTGGGCGTGGTGATTCTTGATGGAACAAGGAAATAATATCCGGTGGTTCCTGCAGAGTCGTAAACAATAGATTGATAGGGAGGGATTTGCGCAGAGGTCTTGCCAGCAAAAACAAAAAGCACTAAAATGAATGTAAGCTTAAGTTTTTTCATGAAACCGATTTTAATAGGTATCATAGATTAATTGGGATCTGAAGGGTTTAACAAGTCTGAAAAGAAAAAGAGTGGAGCATATCGGAGTCGAACCGATGACCTTTTGCATGCCATGCAAACGCTCTAGCCAGCTGAGCTAATGCCCCATCTAATTTTGGGGAGTGCAAAGAAACGAAGAAGTCGCAATGAAAAAAATAATCATTGCAGTCAAATAAATCTTAAATAATCAATAAGACCCTTTACTGCAACTGCCCTGTGACTGATCTTGTTTTTTAATTCGGGGGCCATTTCGGCAAAGGTGACATGAAACCCTTCCGGAACAAAAACAGGATCATAGCCAAAACCATTGCTACCTCTCTCCCTCAGTGTTATTTCACCTTTTATTTCTCCTTCAAAATAGCTGGTCTCCTCCCCTATCATCAAGGCAATTACAGTCCGGAATTTTGCTTTTCTGTTTTCTTCCATGTTCAGTTCAGAAAGCAGTTTGGTAACATTCGCAGTTGAGGTACTATTTGTTCCGGCATACCGGGCAGAATAAACCCCGGGGCGCCCATGGAGCGCTTCTGCTTCAAGCCCTGAATCATCAGCAAAGCAATCATATCCGTACTTGTCATGAATATACCTTGCCTTCTGTGCAGCATTTTGCTCAAATGTATTTCCCGTTTCAGGAAGATCCTCTTCACAGCCGATATCAAAGAGGGTAAGCAACTCAATATCAGGCGGAAGTATCTTCTTCACTTCTTCGATCTTGTGTTTGTTATTGGTGGCAAAAACTATTTTCACGAATGAGAATTTTATGCAATGAAGCAAAAAACATTCAGGTGCTGTAAATTAAATTAATGATGCCGGGCAATGATGTTTCATATTATCACAGTTGATCAGTTTGAGAGATTCATCTTACTTAGATTATTTGTACTTTTGAATTAAATTAAGATGCCCCACACATTATGAAAGTTGCACTCATCACAGGAATAACCGGTCAGGACGGCGCCTATCTTGCTGAATTTCTTCTCAACAAAGGATACATGGTACATGGTATAAAGCGAAGGAGTTCTCTTTTTAATACAGAACGTGTAGATCATCTTTATAAAGATCAGCATGAGTCGAATGTAAAATTCAAGATGCATTATGGTGACCTCACTGATTCCACCAACATCATCCGCATCATTCAGGAAACGCAGCCGGACGAGATCTATAACCTCGGTGCGATGAGTCATGTAAAGGTGAGTTTTGAAACTCCTGAATATACTGCCAATGCAGATGGCACGGGTACACTCAGAATTTTAGAGGCTGTGAGGTTGCTGGGCATGACTCAAAAAACAAAGATCTACCAGGCATCAACAAGTGAATTGTACGGGCTCGTGCAGGAGGTTCCGCAGAGGGAATCCACACCTTTTTATCCACGTTCCCCATATGCAGTTGCAAAATTGTATGCCTACTGGATTATCGTCAATTACAGGGAAGCATATAACATGTTTGCAGTGAATGGGATCCTTTTCAACCATGAATCACCTATGCGCGGAGAAACATTTGTCTCTAGAAAAATCACACGGGCAGTTTCCAGAATTGCACTTGGCTTGCAGGATCAGGTTTTTCTTGGCAATATAGATTCAAAACGCGACTGGGGACATGCAAAAGATTATATTGAAGCAATGTATTTGATGCTTCAACAGGGAAAGCCGGAGGATTTTGTTATTGCTACGGGAGTAACGACACCTGTACGTGAATTTCTGAAACTCTCTTTTGCAGAAGCAGGTATTGAAGTTGAATTTAAAGGAAAAGGCGTGGAAGAAAAAGCGTATGTCGTATCGTGCAACAACAAAGAATTTCAATTGCCGAAAGGCAAACTGGTTATGAGTATTGACCCGCGCTATTTCCGTCCTACAGAAGTTGATCTGCTGATCGGAGATGCAACAAAGGCTTATACAAAACTCAACTGGAAACCGAAATATGATTTTCAGATGCTGGTTACAGAAATGATGCAAAGCGATCTGGCATTGTTCCGCAAGGACAAATTTTTGTTAGAGGGCGGACATAAGATTTTTAATTACCTGGGAGAGTAAGAATTTTTTAATTCCGGAAACCGGGAGAGATCGTTGAACAGCCAAAGCCATTAACCACGGAGAGAAGGAGAGCCACGGAGTTATCTTTCTCTGTGAACCTCAGTGCGCTCAGTGGTTAATTTTTTTTTTCACTTTTCATTTAAGTAACGGCAGTGGTTCAACCATATCCAATCATACCCTCCAACACCCCCTCCCTTCAGGGCGCCACCACACCTATGGCAGAGGTGCTATTTATAAGATCCCTCTCCAGTCTAGCCTAAGGCCAGACTGGTTCGGGATGACAGCAATGATAGATAGTAGTGGGAGATGACGCTTTTTCTATACAGGCAGCATACTGCAATCTCCCAATTATACATTCGAAGTCTAAAAGGTGCCACCTCAACTGTACACATAGGCAACATTGCTAAATTTTAAGAACTTATAGTATTGACAAGATCATTAGCCAGAGAAAATAGATTGGCAGTGGTTCAATTTATAAGATCCCTCTCCAGTCTGGCCTAAGGCCAGACTGGAGAGGGATGACAGCCACGATAGTTAGTATTGGGAGATGACGCTTTTGGTGTACAGGCAGCATACTGCAATCTCCCAATTATACATTCGAAGTCTAAAAGGTGCCA
>CAYHHK010000004.1:40460-53578 GCA_964356415.1 uncultured Flavobacteriales bacterium | reverse complement strand
TACAGGCAGCATACTGCAATCTCCCAATTATACATTCGAAGTCTAAAAGGTGCCACCTCAACTGTACACATAGGCAACATTGCTAAATTTTAAGAACTTATAGTATTGACAAGATCATTAGCCAGAGAAAATAGATTGGCAGTGGTTCAATTTATAAGATCCCTCTCCAGTCTGGCCTAAGGCCAGACTGGAGAGGGATGACAGCCACGATAGTTAGTATTGGGAGATGACGCTTTTGGTGTACAGGCAGCATACTGCAATCTCCCTGAATGAGCGAGGAAGTATATTCCAAAAAAACTTTGGAATCGAGAGGGGTTTCTCTGAAAATCAAGTTGGTTCATTATATATGAGACCAAACTTTCGAACATTCTTTAACATTCTTTATCTTCGCGCTCCCATTTAAATAAAATCAATACTATGTCTGATTTCAAAGAAGTTTATATCGTTTCTGCAGTGCGTACTCCTATTGGAAGTTTCGGAGGAGCATTGTCATCAATAAGTGCTACACAACTCGGGGCGCATGCCATCAAAGCCGCGCTTGAAAAAATAAAACTTGATCCCAAAGAGGTTCAGGAGGTTTACATGGGAAATGTGCTTGGTGCGAACCTCGGACAAGCGCCGGTTACACAGGCAAGTATATATGCCGGAATTCCGAATACAGTACCGGGAACCACAGTAAATAAAGTTTGTGCATCAGGTATGAAAGCGATTATGCTGGGTGCAGAAAGCATCATGCTTGGTGACAATGATGTGGTTGTTGCAGGAGGAATGGAGAACATGAGCAGCGTACCATATTACCTCGACAAAGCAAGAAATGGGTACAGGCTTGGAAATGGCTCCGTCATTGACGGGTTGGTGAAGGATGGCTTGTGGGACGTCTACAATGACTACCATATGGGCAGTGCGGCAGAGTTGTGTGCAAAAGAATGCAAAGTCAGCAGGGAAGATCAGGACGCTTATGCCATTGATTCCTATAAACGAAGTGCCGATGCATATTCAAAGGGATTGTTCAAAGAAGAGATCGCTCCTATTTCTATTCCTCAGCGCGGAAAAGAACCCATTGTAATGAGCGAAGATGAAGAATATAAGAATGTGAAGATGGATAAGATCCCTACGTTGAAGCCTGCTTTTCAAAAAGACGGAACGGTGACTGCAGCGAATGCATCCAAACTAAATGATGGTGCTTCTGCTGTTGTGCTGATGAGCAAGGAAAAAGCCGATGCACTTGGTATAAAGCCACTTGCAAAGATCCGTTCTTTTGCTGATGCACAACAAGCCCCGGAATGGTTTACCACCGCACCAAGCAAAGCGCTTCCAAAGGCAGTTGCAAAGGCAGGATTGAAATTATCAGACATTGAATATTTTGAGATTAATGAAGCCTTCAGCGTGGTAGCAATTGCCAACAACAATGAAATGAAACTGGATCCGGCGAAAGTAAATGTGAACGGAGGTGCAGTTGCGCTGGGTCATCCACTAGGAAGCAGTGGTAGCAGGATTGTAGTCACACTGTTACACGTATTACAGCAACGAAATGCAAAAATCGGAGCTGCCGGAATCTGCAATGGCGGAGGCGGGGCGAGCGCGATTGTGATTGAACGAATGGCCCCCTAGCCCCCGAAGGGGGAACAGACCCCTAGCCCCCGAAGGGGGAATAAAACCGGATTATCACTAGGTGTTACCAAAACTAGCAATTTTCTTAACGTGTTACCGCGACAGGTTTAGATATTGATCGACCTCCGGAAGTCATTTTAACAAAATAATTTCCTGCTGCAAGATGAGAAGGTAAATCAAGAACCAGCCTGTGTTCTCCGGGAGATTGAAATGGTTTATTTACTGAAGTGATCACTTTTCCTTCTGTATCTGTAATTGAAAAACCTACATCTTCTGTCTTCCTGAGTGTGTAGCTCAAAATAACTCTTTCTGCTGCCGGATTCGGGAAAAGGATAAAATCAAAATTATCCTGCTGAATGGCAGAGATGCCTGAGGTATTCTCTCCTTTATAAATAATGGAAGAAACGTTTCCGCCAACAGTTGTTATTTGAAGCAACGGCAATCCGCCACCTTGACCGAGCCATTTATATTCTGTCCGTGCAGGAACATTAAACCCGTATCCGAAGCCAAGTGAATCGATATAGACAGAGTCATGCTCCTGAATGACCGTTTTTACTCTCAGTGCATTGAAAGTACCATTGGGCGTTGTAAGAGTTCCCCATCCGTCAACTTCATTGTGCCGATTACGGTTGATCTCATAATAGATCAAACTTGGAAGGGAAACAGAATAACCTGACTGAGAAGAATCAACATTTCCGTACTGAACTGGAAATTTATATATTATGTCATGCGGTGAATAAGCAGTCGGCGCCGGCACTCCGTTTATTTCCGCACCAAAACCTGACTGATGGTAATCGGCAGTATTGTTATAGAAGAAATTATACACATTCGTAATGGTTATTGCTCCGAGAGAAAAATCAATGCCATGCGTAGCCTGATTGCTTCTGTTAGGCAAAAATCCAAAATCTCCAAATACTGCCTGGTAAATGATATTCATATTGGTTACCGGAAATAGCGTATCCGTATGCTGACCGGTTGTGGTTAGCTGAAAATAGTCCCATGTATAATTCGCCCCGGTAAGGGTTTCATCCATTCCGGGAAAGTCGGTGGCATCGCTCATCACAAAGATGTCATTGGCATCCGGGAAATCGCTGCTGTTTATAGTTATCTGTGCCCGGGTGGTCCCTGCACTCAATGCTAGGATAAAAAGTACAATTTTTCTCATAGGGTTCATTTTGAAAAACAAAAGTATCATTTTTCGATGATATATTCAGCATGAAACCTGTGATGTTTCCGGTCGAATATTAGCTTGCCGTCGCACACCACTTACCCAAAGGGCGCCAACGCCCCGGTACCCAAAAACGGTATCGTGAAGACCACTAAAATTGAATACAACTATTAATTTCCATGTTGAGGCACTATCACAAAACTACCTTTAACCGGTGAATACTTCTTTGTACATTGCTGATATTCATCCGATTCTTCTGATAACTTTGCTTTATAAAATCATTTACATGAAAAAACTACTTGCCTTCTTATTTCTGCTATCCTTCTTCGGTGCCAAAGCACAGAATTACACATTTGTAAACGGCGACATGAAATTCATGATGCCCAACAAGGCAAAAGATGCGCAAAATCCAAATCTGGATGATTATGTATTGAAGCCAAATCTTCCCGATGGCTCATACACGATCTATTATGATGGCGCAAAGACCAAGGTCTATCAGAAAGGATTTTTATCGAACGGACACAGAATAAAATCCTGGGCCTATTATACACAGGAGCAGAAACCAAAGATGGAAATTGAATATGATGAATCAGGACTGATGTCAGGTTTGGTAAAAGAATTTTACTCAAGCGGTGCCTTGATGACAGAAACGCAATTTCACAACGGGCAAGCCAACGGGATGATGGTTTCCTATTATGAAACAGGGATCAAGAAAATGCAGGTTGGAATGAAGAACAACAACATGGATGGCAAGGCAATTTTTTATGATGCGTCAGGAAAGGTCACGCAGGCAATGGATGTGAAGTACGGAGAAGATCAGCAGAAAAAATAAGCATCAGGCATTTTTTATTTTAATGATCTGCGCTGCAATACTTACGGCGATTTCTTCAGGCGTTTCACTTTTTATCTGAATTCCGATTGGCGCATGAATGGTACACAGCCATGATTCAGAAAAACCATCTTTTCTCCATTCATTAAAAAGCTGTTTCATTTTTGATTCGCTTCCAAGCACACCGAGGTACCTGAACTTTTTATTAGTCAGCGCCCGTACAGCTATGTTGTCGGTTCTGTAGCCGAAAGTCATAACGGTTATATAGGTATACCACCCAGCGTGTGCTGCGCGACCCACCGGGTTGTAAATACCTTCAGGAATTAAAGCAGATAATTCGGAATAGCTATTCACTATTTTTTTTTCGTGAACAAAATTATTCTCAATCATGGTGTTGAGGTTTTCGCGCTCCTCAAAGAGATGAATATAAAAATCCATTCCGCACATCAGCTTTGACAGGGCCAAAGCACAATGGCCGCCGCCGATGATGTACAGGTGGTTTTTGAACCCGATCCGTTCAGTATATGTAAAATCGGTTTCAGATCGCATACTAAAACCAAGATCATCTTCCTTAATATTTGAATCAACAAATTCAAACTCAGAAAAAGTAATTTTCAGAAGTCCGGTATTGTTATTTTCAAGTGCAGAGATTATTCTTTGGATGACAGAAAGGTCTTTTTCGGCAAGAGGATAAAGCAAAACCGTTTGTTCTCCTGAACAGATCATTCCGCTCTGATCCTTTGCCGCCGATTTTTGATGAATTTGTTTTCTGATGAATGAAGTTGAAGCACCCTGCTGCAGTTTTTCTTTTGCAAGCTCTACAAACTTATGCTCCATGATGCCTCCTCCGATGGAGCCCACCATTTCATCTTCTGCAACAGCCATTTTAAAACCTTGCCTGCCCGGACTGCTGCCATTGCTTTCAACGACGCATAGAAGGATGATGGGGCGGTGCAGTGTTGATTGCTCGTTGATAAATTTCCATAAGGATAGCTGGTGCATTGAGCGAAGATACATTACATATAATTAAATTTCTCTCCTAGCAATTGGATCTCATTTTTAGCTGGCACCTGGCACTAAATATTTCTTGTATAATTAATTCTACAACGCGCAAATAGATTATTCACAATTGTATCTTTGTTACCATGCAGGTGGACCTCGCCATAAAAAGTAAAAACATTGTCACCCCTTCAGAGATCATTGACGGAATGATCCTGATCAGCGATGGCAAAATCGTGGACATCATTTCTTCCGTATCCTATGGAGAAGAAAAAGAGGCTACCCTGCTTGATTTTCCGATAGAAGATGTCGGGGATCATGTGGTGATGCCGGGAATCATTGACCCGCATGTGCACATCAATGAACCGGGCCGAACCGAATGGGAAGGATTTGATACGGCGACCAAAGCTGCCGCTTCTGGAGGAATTACAACGCTGGTAGATATGCCGCTGAATTCTTCTCCTGTAACAACGAATAAAAACAATTTTCAATTGAAGCTGGATGCTGCTACAAATAAAATTCATGTGCATTGTGGTTTCTGGGGTGGCGTAATTCCCGGCAATGAAAATGAACTGGATGAATTGCTCAGCTCCGGAGCAATGGGACTGAAAGCATTTCTCACACATTCAGGCATTGATGATTTCCCGAATACAAATGCGGAACATTTACGACATGCGTTGAAAATTCTCAAAAAGTCCGATAAACCGCTGCTTGTACATTGCGAACTGGATGTTGCAGGGCATGGCGAGAAGGAACTGCATGAAAACCCTCAAAGCTATGCTGCATGGCTCAATTCAAGACCCAATGCCATGGAAGATGAGGCGATCAAAATGATGATCAGTCTTTGCAGGGAAACGGGTGCACGCATTCATATTGTTCATTTATCATCGGCAAATTCAATCGAGCAAATTCAAAAAGCTAAAGATGAAGGATTGCCATTTACTGTTGAAACGGCGCAGCATTATTTGTTTTTTGATTCTGAATCAATCCCTGACGGAGATACGCGTTACAAATGCGCACCGCCCATCCGCGATAAAGCCAACAGAGAAAAATTATGGGAGGCATTGGGAAACGGAACTATTGATTTTGTTGCCACCGACCACTCTCCTGCTCCACCTGAGTTAAAAGAAATCGCTTCGGGAAATCTGCAACAGGCCTGGGGAGGCATTGCAGGATTGCAATTTGCATTACCGGTTTTGTGGACGGCAGCACTGGAAAGAAATTATTCCGTGAACGATGTTTCAAAGTGGCTTTGTGAAAATCCTGCTAAGTTTTTAAAACTGGAATCAAGAAAAGGAAAAATTGTCAAAGGATATGATGCAGACCTTTGTGTTTGGATGCCCGCAAATAATTTTATTGTTACTGCGGACACCATTCACCACAGGCATAAAATTACACCATACCTCGATCAGGAATTATATGGCATTGTAATACAAACTTATCTGATGGGAAATAAAATTTATTCAGATGGACTATTTAATAATTTGAACAAAGGGAAAATAATACTGAACAGCTGATATGGTTGACAACAACACGAATCCATCATTTACAAAACTCACTGATCTGGCAGCAGAACGACTCGGCGGCAAGGCATTGTTGTGCAGCGACGATTTTTTTGCAGAGAAAGAAAATCTACTAAAACCCGGCCGGGGAATTTTTATCCCTGACAAATATACAGACCGCGGAAAATGGATGGATGGCTGGGAGTCCCGGAGGAAGCGGAGTCCGGGAAATGACTGGTGCATCATTCAGCTTGCAACACCGGGAAAAATTTATGGCGTTGATATCGACACAAACCATTTTCTTGGCAATCATCCACCGCATGCTTCAATTGAGGTCAGCAATATTTCCGATTCTGACAAAATTGATTTTGACAAGATTAATTGGAAAGAAATACTTCCAAAGTCATCATTACAACCAGGATCACAAAACCTTTTTGAAATTCCTGATCATAATATTTATACTCATCTCAGGCTGAATATTTATCCTGATGGTGGTGTAGCAAGACTAAAAGTTTACGGAGAGGTAAATAATATCCTGAGCCAATCAGGCAATAATGCAACCGTTGATCTTGCAGCTGCCATCAATGGGGCCAAATCCATTTTGTGCAACGACATGTTCTTTTCGCATATGGACAACCTGATCATGCCCGGTCGCGGCATCAACATGGGTGACGGATGGGAGACCAAACGCAACCGCACACCCAATAACCGCGACTGGGTGATTGTACGACTTGCAAATGAAGGGATCATCGAAATAATTATTGTAGATACCTGCCACTTCAAAGGAAATTATCCAGACAGTTGCCTTATTGAAGGTTGCAAACTTTCGCTAGAGGAAGAGAAAAAAATAAATACTTCTGAAATAAAATGGACAACCATTCTTCCGCAATCTAAGCTGCAGGCAGATCAAGAGCATATTTTTGAAAAAGAAATTACAAGCAAGGAATCCTTCACGCATGTGCGACTTACAATTTTTCCTGATGGGGGGATAAGCAGGATGAGGTTGTTTGGACACCTCACCCCGGCCCTCTCCGAAAGAGAGGAAGCAAAACCCTAACCCGGGAATCGATGCTTACAATTAACGATTCAACATCAAATAAAACGTCTGGTTTATAACAACCTTCCGGAGATGAAAAAATTATTAATCATGGTAATTTCTTTTTATTGGAACATCTCTTTCTCACAGCAATTCCTTAATGGAGGATTTGAATACAATCATTTGGTTGATTGTGATTCTATTAATATTAATAATGCTGTATTCAGTTCATTGCTTGATAGTGTGTATGGTATAGGAATAAATCAAAACTTAGATTTAGGTAAAGATTCCTGTAGCATTTGGGGAGTCTCTGCTATTCAACCACATACTGGCCATTTCTATTCTGCGCTGGAAAGGGGTAGTATTGATTCCAATGGTACTAGTATTTCATTCCTTCTGTCGCAGCCGTTATTAGCAAACAACACTTATGTAATTTCATTTTACATGAAACACTTCACTGCATTTCTTCCAATAAATATTTTAATAGGATACTCTAATAATGATTCAACTATTGGAGTTTCAGTAGATACCACAGGATTAGCAGATACTACTTGGACAAAGCAGTTTATTTATTTGACTCCAGAGTTTGATGCACAATATATAACTGCAACGGGTGTTTCCGGGTTGGGGGTTTGTTGGTCAATCATAGATGACTTTTCTTTTGATACAACGGGAATTTTTCTCTCTGCTTCAAACTTGCAAAAGGAGTCGATTGAATTATTTCCTAATCCTTGCCAGAACGAACTCAACGTTCGATTGCAAAATGGTAGTTCCATTTTCGTTATGAATAGTTTAGGTCAAATCTTAATTCAAAAATCTATTTCATCAGAAGTCTCGGTAACAAGTATTGACATACATGAACTGCCAGATGGAATTTATTTCTTGCAAGTTGTGAATGATACCCGAATGTTTATGAAAACATTTATTAAATATTAATGTTGAAAAAGGCACAGCGTGCCATTATTTAGTGTTCAGAAAACAAAAATCCATTATAATCATAACCATCATCAGCATCAGCGTTCAACTATGAATATAGCAGTTACCATACCTGACCTGTTAAAATGCTGCGGAAGCTCTGCATGGGCTGAGCGATTATCCAGGCTGCTTCCTTTCAATTCCATTGCTGAATTAAAAAAAGCATCAGATGATACCTGGTTCTCATTAAGTGAAAATGACTGGAAGGAAGCATTCTCTCACCACCCTAAAATTGGTGATGTGGGAAATCTGAAAGAAAAATTCGCAGGTACAGCAACATGGGCTGAAGGGGAACAATCGGGGGTTAAAGCAGCAAACGAACAAGTGCTTAAAGCTCTTCAAAAAGGAAATGAAGACTATGAAAAAAAGTTCGGCTATATTTTTATTGTATGTGCAACAGGTAAATCAGCAGCTGAAATGTTGGCTTTGCTTAAATCAAGGATGATAAATAATCCTGCTATTGAAATACGGATTGCTGCTGAAGAACAGAATAAAATTACGCACCTTCGCCTCGAAAAATTATTTACATGAGTCAACTCACCACACACATCCTCGACACTTCCATAGGCAAACCGGCACAAGGTGTCAGCGTAACACTTGAATATCTGAATTCAGACACATGGAAAAAAGTTGCGGAAGGGGTTACAAATACCGATGGCCGCATCACCGATTTGCTCGTATCAGGCAACCCCATGCAAACAGGTTACTACCGCTTGAATTTTGACATTGCCGCATATTTTAGAGGGCAGGATAAAAAATCATTCTATCCAAAAGTGATAATTGAATTTGAAATTTCTGATGGGAGTCATTACCATGTTCCGCTCTTGTTAAATCCATTTGGATATTCAACCTATAGGGGAAGTTGAATAGTAGGAAAAGCCATGGCCCCTGCCCCCCCTAAGAGAGGAGAAATCAATAAAGAAAAGTCATCTGATAAATCAGGATCCTTATAAATACAATTTTAAAACGGGTAAAATGAATCCGCAAATAATTCCGGAAAGTAAAATTCAACCTGCGAGAATGGATGAGCATTCACTTGCTTTGTCATTTGCACTGGAGACAGATCAGCCGATATTTCTAACCGGAAAAGCCGGATCCGGCAAGACTACGTTATTACAAGAAATAGCATACAAGACAACAAAGAATTTTGTGATTGCAGCCCCCACAGGAGTTGCAGCAATTAATGCCGGCGGAGTTACGCTTCATTCCATATTTCATCTTCCATTAACTTGCCTGATTCCATCCAATGATTATGTTGATGCAAATGTTGCAGCCAACCGGGGCTTGCTGGTGAGCCATCTCCGCTTCAGCAAAGAGAAGAAAAAGGTACTTGAGGAACTGGAATTGCTCATCATTGATGAGGTGAGCATGGTGCGCGCAGATATACTTGACGGTGTTGACTTTGCTTTACAGTTTGTCCGCAAAAACAAAAAACCATTTGGTGGTGTGCAAGTATTACTGATTGGCGATATGCACCAATTACCTCCCGTTACCAGAGACCATGAATGGGAATTATTAAAATCTTATTATAAGAGTCCCTATTTTTTCGATTCATTTGTATGGCAGCAGCTGGATGCCGTTCAGATTGAACTTAAAAAAATCTACAGACAGCAGGATGAAAGATTTGTCTCCATACTGAACAATATACGTGACAAACAACTTGAGGAATCCGATTACGAACAGCTGGAAAAGCGATATAAGCCCGGCTTTAAACCAGATGAAGAAGGATATGTGTTACTCACAACACACAACCGCAAGGCAGACAGCGTAAATCAACATGAGCTGCAACAGCTGAAAGGGAAAATGCATACATTTTCTGCATCAATTGATGGTGAATTTCCTGAAAGCATGTTCCCGTGCGATCCGAATCTTCAATTAAAAGAAGGCGCTCAGGTGATGTTCATCAAGAATGATGTTGAGAGTGGGAAATATTTTAACGGCAAGCTAGCTAAAGTAAAAAGCATTGTTGGTGATACGATCACTGTAACCTTCAACGATACAAAAGAGGATTTTGAACTCTTTCGCGAAGGCTGGGAAAACATCAATTACAATGTTGACAAAGGAACAGGCAAGATTGAAAAGAAACTTCTCGGAACATACAATCAATATCCTTTGCGCCTTTCATGGGCCATTACCATTCATAAAAGCCAAGGTCTAACTTTCGACAAAGTCATCATTGATGCAGGTCAGTCGTTTGCTGCAGGACAGGTATATGTTGCGCTGAGCCGGTGCCGGACACTGGAAGGAATAATACTACACTCCAGGATTACACAGAGCGCATTATTCTCTGATGAAAAAATAAATTCATTTTCACTGTCGCATCATAAAACATCGGCACTGCAGGATGCACTTGAGGCGGCGCGGGTACGTTATGCAAATGAATTGCTAAAACGCCTTTTCACTCTAGAAATATTTTCACATAGAATTTTGGAATGGAAGGAGATGATTTCTGATAAAGAAATTCCGGGAAAGGAGACAATACTTGAGCTTGCCGAAAAATTGCAGAAACAGTCTCAGATACTGATAGAAACATCTCTGAAATTCCAAAACCAGCTGTTGGGTCTGCTCCATGATTTCTCCAATGATCCGGAAAAGATAACAACTTTGAAAGATCGTTGCAGTAAAGCGATAGAATATTTTACGGAGACAATTTTTATCTCACTTGTTACACCTTTGCACGAACACATTCAATCATACGCCTTCAAAGCCAAGTTAAAGAAATACGTCCTTCATGTACAGGAAATAGAAGACTTTTTCTGGATCAAAATTAATCATCTTTATAATGCACGGTTTCTCAATGAAAAAATACACCAAGGAAAAATTGTCTTTAAAAAAGAAATGCTGAAGACAGCGAAGACTTCAAACACAACTGCGAAAAAAGAAAAAGGAGGTACTTACAACGATACACTAGCATTATATAGAGAAGGGAAATCCATTTCTGAAATAGCAGGCATTCGTTCCCTGGCAGCATCTACAATTAAATCTCACTTTGCAAAATGGATTTTGACAGGAGAAATAGACATCAACAATGTTATGAATGCTGAAAATATTGCCCGCCTGGAAAAATTTGTTTTAAGGAATGGACAAGATAACTATGCTGCCTTCAAAACAGAACTTGGGCATGAGTTTGATTACAATGATCTGAGGATGGTTGTGAATCACCTAAGCAGGAAGCGTAAAACGCATGATGGTTGATTGAATATTCCATCGTCTACATTTAAATTCCATGGCAGAGAAAACCAATTCTTTCCAGCCAAAAAAAGAATTGAAGAAACTGTAACTTTAGCTGCCGGAAATAAGAGGGCAAATCATTACCGCAGGCACTAATTATTAGGTATAACGAAATTACCATTGTTACTGATCATTTATAACTCCGAAAAGTACAAATAGCTCTAATCACAAACTACTTTTTTCTAAATACCAACTACTTAATACTCACTACTCAAAAACTGCAAACCATCAAACATCAAGAATGGAATTATCAATACCACAACAAGAGCAGGATGCGATACTGAATGAACTTATGGTTTCTAATCTTGCGTTTCAAAAAACTTATCCCGGTGACAAACCCGACAGGCAACCGGTGCATACAGTTTATGGAGGTGCAAATCTTTTCTCACATGATACGGCAGAAAAAATGTCGAAAGTCGCTATGAAAAACCTTACAACTTTTGCCCCCGACTTCACAGTGTTAGCAAGGGTTCTCGGTCATACCGGGCATCAGCATCTCCCCTCTTCTCCAAAAGACATTGCTTCGATCATTGCAACGCTTGATGGGATGACAGAAGTGGAAAGAAAAAAACATTATGCATGGCTCCCCTACTCTGTTTACAATAAAGTGCTGCAGAAATTAAAGACAGAAGCCATTGAAGATTTCAGAATTGATTTTGAAGATGGATTTGGAAACCGGCCCGATGATGAAGAAGATAAAACAGCGGTTCAGGCTGCAGGAGAAGTTGCTTTGGGAATGAAAAACAACTCGCTTCCTCCTTTCATAGGCATACGTATCAAACCGTTTACTGAAGACCTGAAATACAGGGGCGTTCGCACGCTCGATATTTTCCTCACAACCTTGCTAGAAAAAACAAAAGGAAATCTGCCTGACAACTTCGTTGTAATGCTTCCCAAGGTTACAATTCCGGAGCAGATCGAAGCATTGGTAAAGCTCTTTGAGATCATTGAAAAGAAAAATCAGCTTCCGGCCGGAACATTGAAAATGGAAATGATGGTGGAAGCAACACAGGCAGTCATGGATGCGGAAGGAAAAAATCCGCTGTTGAAATTCATTCACGCCGGAAAAGGAAGATGTATTGCTGCTCATTTCGGAACGTACGATTATACAGCTTCGTGTAACATCACAGCAAAATACCAGACAATGGGTCATCCCGTTTGTGACTTCGCACACCACATGACGCGTGTTGCATTGGGGGGAACCGGCATCATGCTGAGCGATGGAGCGACCAATGTAATGCCTGTTGGACCTCACCGTGGCGACAACCTTACTCCCGAACAGGAAAAAGAAAACGGTGATGTCGTGCACAACGCCTGGAAAATGGCTTATGACCACACCATGCATTCTTTGATCAATGGCTTCTATCAGGGTTGGGATTTGAATCCTGCACAGTTGCCAATGCGTTATGCTGCTACTTATACATTCTTTCTTGAGAGCTATGAAGATGCAGCAGCCCGTTTGAAAAATTTCGTTGAACGCTCTGCGCAAGCAACATTAAGCGGAGATATTTTTGATGATGCAGCTACAGGCCAGGGTTTGCTGAATTATTTTTTAAAGGCGCTGAATTGCGGCGCGATATCAGAAGAAGAAGCACTTGCAACAGGTCTTACACTTGAAGAGATCAGAAGCCGTTCGTTTTATACAATTCTGAAAGGAAGAAGGAGGAAATAAAATCTACTATTTGCACGAATCAGTATCGCCAGACAGCATGAAATTTGAATCAATAGACATTGTTTTTTCCATCGTCATCTTGCTTCTCTTTTTCA
>CAYHHK010000004.1:0-40360 GCA_964356415.1 uncultured Flavobacteriales bacterium | reverse complement strand
AAATTTGAATCAATAGACATTGTTTTTTCCATCGTCATCTTGCTTCTCTTTTTCATCATCGTTGTCCTTAATCGTGCGCAAACTGCTTTATCAATCTCCGGGGAAGAAAAAGAAAATGCAGAAGATCTTATAGATTCAGCGCATGAACTTAACATGTACAAAAAAGGACTTTCGATTTCCTTTATCTGCACCATTGTTATTTATGCATTGTATCACATTGCCATAGAAACAGGTATGGGCTCTCACATCATGGAATGGCTGAACCTTATTATTCGCTGGGCCCATGTAGTTTTAGGCATTGCCTGGATAGGTGCTTCATTCTACTTCATTTTCCTTGAGAATAGCCTGAACAGGACAGAAAATCTTCGGGATGAACTGGCAGGAAATCTATGGGCAATTCACGGCGGCGGATTTTATTATGTAGAAAAATATAAAACCGCTCCGGGTGTTATTCCAAAGCATCTTCACTGGTTTAAGTACGAAGCCTATTTCACATGGCTCACAGGAATGATTCTGCTTACGCTCGTTTATTTTGCGAATGCCAAAGCGGTGATGATCGATAAATCAGTAAGGGATATCAGCTCACTCACGGCAATCCTGATCGGCAGTGGCACCATGTTCTTCGGATGGTTTGTTTATGATGCCATGTGTCGCACATCCCTGCTGCAAAAAAAACAACTCTTCGGGGCTATTGGATTTATAATTGTTGCAGCAATTTCATTTTTCCTTTCACATTTCCTTAGCGGTCGTGCTGCCTTTATGCTTGTTGGTGGTCTGCTCGGAACGATCATGGCCGGAAATGTTTTCTTCTGCATTATCCCCTCGCAGAAAGCACTTGTTGCAGCAGCGAAAGCAAACAAGCCTGTGAATCCTGAGCTTGGAAAAATTGCTGGTCTTCGTTCATTGCATAACAACTACATCACATTGCCGGTGGTATTTATCATGATCAGTAATCATTTCCCTACTACTTTCGGAAATACATTTAACTGGGCAGTGCTTTCCGGGTTGATCATCGCTAGCGTTGCTGTCAGACACTACATTAACCTCTATGAAAAAGGACAAAGTTTATTCTGGCTTATTCCGTTTGCCGCAATAGCACTGATTGCGCTGGTAATTGTGACGGCGCCGGTGCCAAAAAAGTCAGAAAAGGACATGCCTCCTGTTGCATTTTCTGCAGTTCAACCGATAATTCAAAAACGTTGTATAAGTTGCCATTCATCAAATCCTACCGACGACATTAATAAAATAGCCCCGAGTGGGTTCAAGTTCGACACTCCGGAAGAAATTAAATCACATGCAGACAGAATTCTGGTTCGGGCAGTGCAAACGAAAACAATGCCTCAGGGAAATAAAACAGAAATGACCGAGGAGGAAAGAGAGATGCTGAGGGTGTGGATTGAACAGGGATGCCCCCTAACCCCCTAAAGGGGGAACTGAAATATGTACGAAAATATTTATTAGAATCTTATGAATAAAACAAGACTTGAAGCATTCAGCGATGGCGTACTTGCCATCATCATTACAATCATGGTACTGGAATTAAAAGTACCGGATAAGCATACATTACATGCATTGATGGAATTACAAAATACTTTTCTCAGTTATCTTATGAGTTTTATATTTATTGGGATCTACTGGGGCAATCATCATCACCTGTTACATACAGTACATCACGTCAACAGCAAGATCATCTGGGCAAATATGGGACTGTTGCTCACACTATCTCTTGTTCCTTTTACCACTGCTTGGATGGGAGAAAGTCATTTCGAAAGAATTCCAATTGCAGCTTATTCTGCCAACCTATTTATATGTGGCGTGTCATTTTTTATTCTCCAAAAAACAATCATGGCCCATTACACTCATAGTACAAAGTTGATTGAAAGCCCTTAAGAAACAGGAGAAAAAAGGTGTTATATCGACGGTGCTGTATGTTATTGCACTTTTCTCATCTCTATATTACCCATGGTTGGCAGGACTGGCAATTGCAATTGTTGCTGTGCTTTGGCTGATACCTGATAAAAATATAGAGAGGGCACTGAAAGAACAATGCCCATGATGTTATTTATATAAACTCATAAGGACCTTTTCAGGAGTCATTGGTGCACTAAACAACATCTGTGCATTCGGATTAAATGCTCTGACAGCATTTCTTAAAGCAAAGTATGCGCCAATGCCATACATTAATGGTGGCTCTCCCACAGCTTTTGAATTAAAGATGGCTAGGTTATTAGTTTTTGTTTCAAGAAAATGAATGTCTATTTGCTTCGGTGCCGAATAAATATCAGGAACCTTGTATGTACTCAATGCATTCGATTTTAACTTTCCTTCCTTGTCATAAACTATTTCCTCCATTGTCATCCAGCCAATACCTTGTACTATACCTCCTTCACATTGCCCTTTGTCTATAACGGGATTCATGCTTTGGCCGAAGTCATGCACCACTTTCACTGAATCAAATTCATAAATCCCCCGAATACAATCGAGCGTAACGGTTACAATTCCTGTTCCGAAAACGTGGTATGAAAACGGATGTCCTTTTTCCGCTTTCAGATCAAAATGAATATCCGGCGTTGCATAATGTGCATGTTCACTCAAACTAACGCGTTTCGTGTAGGCGAGCATTACCAGTTGCTTCCAGTCGAGTTTAGATTTATTGTCATTCACATAAACACATTCTTCCAGGACTTTTATGTCATCGGGATCACAGCCCAACTCTGCTGCTCCCATAATTTTTAGGCGACCAAGAATTTCATTGCAGGCCATCATTGTAGCCCGTCCATTGAGATCGGCGGCAGCACTTGCAGCTGTAGGCGATGTATTGGCAATGCGGAATGTATTGGCGGAATTGATCTTAACTTTATCCGGACTTATGGAAAAAACATTTGCTGCTACCTGTAGTATTTTTGTATTCACCCCCTGCCCCATCTCCACTGCACCCGTACTGATATTCACGCTTCCATCACTGTATACGTGCACAAGCGACCGTGCCTGATTCATCAGCGTCTTCGTAAACGAAATACCAAAACAAATGGGCATCAGGGCTATTCCTTTCTTCAGGAATTTATTCTCAGCATTAAAATTCCTTATCTCTTCAGTCGCTTTGTTCAATTCATACAGCTCTTCTGCTTTTACCCAGCATTCATTCGCTTCGCTGACTGCAATTTGTCCATAAGGAAATTCCTCTCCTGTCCTGATCAGATTTTTTTTCTGAATTTCAGAAGCATTCACTTTCAGTTCTTCAGCAGCTTTTACAATGGCGCTTTCGATCACAAACATTCCCTGAGGTCCACCGAAGCCCCTGAAAGCAGTATTGGGCGGCAGGTTTGTTCTGCAGCTATATGCAGTTGCCTTTACGTTCGGAATGAAATATGAATTGGTACAGTGAAACAGTGTTCTTTCTAAAACTGCAGGCGACAGATCAGCAGCAGCTCCTGCATTTTGATAAAAGGTTGCCTCGTATGCAAGGATCTTCAACTCCTTACTTAGTCCAATCTTAAAATCTGAAGAATACGGATGGCGTTTGCCCGTCATGCGCATATCTTCCATCCGATGCAAAGCATATTTCACCGGATGTTTCAGATGGAATGCAGCCAAAGCACAAAGTGCTGCCCAGGCATTTGCCTGATCTTCCTTGCCTCCAAATCCACCACCCAACCGGGTTACGTCAACTTCAAGCTGATGCATCGGTATTCCCAGCACCTTGCAGCATGCGCGTTGTACGGCCGTTGGTCCCTGGGTGGAAGAATAAATCTTCAGTGCACCATTCTCTGCAGGTACTACATAGGCTCCCTGCGTCTCAATGTAAAGGTGTTCCTGTCCGTTTGAATCAGCCCGCCCTTCGAAAACATAATCACATTTCCTAAAAGAAGAAGCAGTATCTCCGATTTTAAAAGTGCGTTGCGGAACAATCAGTTCATTTTTCTCTTTTGCTTCACGCGGATCGGTAATAACAGGCAAAGGATCAATGCTGACTTTTATTTTTTTTATGGCAAGCCTGGCTGATTCTTCAGATGTTGCCACAACAAATGCAATAGGCATTCCACAGAAATGGACTTTACTTTCGGCAAGCAATTCTTCATCTTCAACAATTCCCCCTATCTGATTCCTTCCGGGAATATCCTGAGAAGTAAATATCCTTACAACTCCGTCAGACCTCAACGCATCAGATAAATCAAGATTCCTTATGACTCCATGTGCCACAGGAGAATCAAAACAAGCACCAAACAACGTCCCGGAAATCTCAGGAATGTCGTCGAGGTAAATGGATTCCCCTCTGGTATGCGTGTAGGAGTCGATGAGCCCCCTAAATCCCCCAGAGGGGGACTTGAAGTGCGTATTCATTTTGTCATTTTACATTTTGAAGGATTCTAATTCAGGAAACAATTCAATGAAATGTGCTTTTATCAGTTGAGACAAGAGCAGCCTCTTATACTCTTCGCTACCCCTTGCATCACTGATTGGAGCTGTTTCAGTTTGCGCGATTTGAATTGCTTCTTCAATGACTTCCGGAGACACTGACTTCCCGGAAAGAAACGCTGAAGCTTTTGAAAGAAATAATGGAACCGGAGCTACTCCACCTGCTGAAACATTCGCTTTCGTGATCTTATTGCCACTGATAGTAAGTTTCATAGCAGTATTCACGCTTGCAATATCAAGGTGTGTGCGCTTGCTGACTTTTTCAAAATTGAATTTTGAATACTCATCAGGCAATTCAAAATAAATTTTTTCAAGAAACTCTTCAGGCTTTTTATCAAGTACCTTATATCCTTTGTAAAAATTTCTGAGTGGGACTTCCCTCATTTTATCTCCATCCGACAAAACCAAAACTGCATCCAAAGCCAGAAAGAAAACTGTAAAGTCTCCGATTGGCGAAGCATTCACAAAATTACCTGCCAAAGTTGCCATGTTTCTGATCTGGGTTGAGGAAACAAGCTTGGCAAATTTTGTAAAATGAGGAAAATGTGCTGAGATAATTTCTGACTCACAAAGATCAGTTACAGTGGTTGATGCACCCATTATACACCGGTTACCCTCTTTTGAAATCCCTTTCAAAAAACTCTTTTCAGAAAGGAAACTGATATCTGAATTGGTCATTGAATCGTGCTTCTGCACATACAGATCGGTTCCTCCGCCTAAAAAGTTTATTGATGGGTCAGTTTGCGAAATAACCAATTCACTATTCAGCAACTTTAATCTGGCTTCAATCTGAGAAAAATATTCCGGCAGTATGTTATTCTCAACTGCAAATTTTGAAGCAGCCTCTTCCCTCATGCCGATCAACAGTTCATTTATCCTGGTCGCTGCGCGTTCTATTGATTTATAACCGGTACATCGGCAAATATTTCCATCAATAGCAGCTACGGCATTTTTTGATGTGGGTTCATTGCCGCTCAGACAATGCCCGGCAAATGACATCACAAAACCGGGAGTGCAGAATCCACATTGCGTCGCTCCTTCATCAACCATTGCCTGCTGAATCGGATTGAGTCCAACGGAATTTATTCCTTCAATGGTTACGATGTGTTTTCCATTGGCATTTCCAATGGGCATGAGGCAGGATGTGGCAGTACGATAGCGCATCTTTTCCCCTGCAATTTCCCCAACAAGAATGGTGCATGCTCCGCAATCACCTTCCCGGCAACCGATCTTTGTACCTTTTAAATGCTGACTGTACCGGATAAAATCAAGCAACAACATGCCCGGTGGCAATGCTGTTGATACTTCGTTTTCATTGAGGATAAAATTTACCACGAAAATTATTCCAATTAAATTATTTCATTCCTTCTTCAACAAGATGGATCAATGTGTGAATTACTTTAATATGGATCTCCTGGGCCCTGTCAGCATATGCCGAATGTGGAGCACGGATCTCCACATCGCACAATGACTTCATAACTCCTCCGTCTTTACCGGTAAGCCCAATTACTTTCATCCCCTTACCTTTTGCTACTTGAATTGCTTCAATGATATTCTTTGAATTTCCGCTTGTTGAAATTGCCAGAAGAACATCTCCTGCTTTTCCGATTGCCTCAATGTACCGGGAAAATACTTTATCAAAACCATAATCATTGGCAGTACATGTAATATGAGATGGATCAGAAATCGAAACTGCAGGTAAAGCCGGTCTGTCATCTCGAAAACGCCCGCTTAGTTCTTCCGCAAAATGCATTGCATCACACATACTCCCACCATTTCCGCAACTTATGGCTTTATTGCCGCTCTTGAATGTACTCAGAAGCATATTTCCTGCAGATTCAATTTTCTTCAAATTGACTTCATCAGTAATAAATGCATCAAGCACTTTTCGGGAATCCGTTAAATCATCCCTCACCAGGTTACTCATCTTATTTTTTTTTAAAGATGGTAAAGATAGTGATGAGTTATACACCCTGCTAAACGAGTTTTCAAAAACAAAAACCCTGCGTCTTTACGGCAGGGCTCTTGACTTAACTCGAATAAAACACCTCATTGATTGTTTAACCAAAAACTAAACCATGAGGATGCCAAAATATGTTTGTAATTGGTAAATGTCAATTTCCTTATAGAAGCACGACCCTGCGCTTGGTGAACAGTGTCTTTTGCTTTGTGAGTAAATTCGGGCTTGCCGTCAGTTTCATTTGTTGAAGAAATGTAATTTTAGCCCCGATATGAATATTATTGAAAATTATTCCCTCAGCCGGTTGAATACATTTGGGCTTGATATAAAAGCCAGGGCTTTCTGCGAAGTGGCAGCTGAGAGTGAAATGATTGACATTGTAGGAGCACCTGAATGGAAGGGAAAACCTAAATTCATACTTGGCGGAGGTAGCAATATTCTATTTACGCATGATCTTGATGCATTGTGCATACATAACCGCATAAAAGGAATCAATAAGATTAGGGAAGATAAAGAGTACGTGTGGATCAGGAGCGGCGGTGGCGAAACATGGCACCAGTTGGTGATGTATTGCGTAGAAAACAACAATGGTGGCGTTGAAAATCTTTCTTTGATACCCGGATCTGCAGGAGCTGCTCCAATTCAGAATATTGGCGCATATGGAGTAGAATTGAAAGAAACATTCTCTGAACTAGAAGCCATTCACCTTGAAAGTGGTGAGAAGAAAATATTCTCAGCAACAGATTGCAAGTTCGGATACCGCGACAGTGTTTTTAAGCGTGAATATAAAAATCAGTATGCCATCACTTCTATCACATTAAAGCTGAATAAAAACCCGGGATTCAATACTTCCTACGGGGCAATTGAACAGGAGCTGAAAGCAATGGATGTTAATGCTCCATCTGTAGCTGCAATTTCACAAGCTGTTATTAATATCAGGAAAAGCAAACTCCCTGATCCTGCAGTGATCGGCAACTGCGGAAGTTTTTTCAAGAACCCTGAAGTTCCGGAGGATAAATTTTCTGAGCTCAAAAAAATCTATCCGGACCTGATCGGGTACAAGACATCTCCGGGAAAAATTAAGCTTGCCGCAGGATGGCTCATAGAGCAATGCGGCTGGAAGGGAAAAAAGAAAGGTAACGTCGGTATGCACACGAAACAGGCACTGGTACTTGTCAATTATGGAGGAGCTTCCGGGAAAGAATTATTTGATCATGCACGACAGGTACAGCATAGCGTGCTTGAAAAATTTGACGTACTGCTTGATATGGAAGTAAATATCCTGTGATCAAATACGCTTACGTAATTCAAGTACCGTGATGTCAAGAACCGACTGGAGTTTTGCAAGCATTGCTTCGCATTCAACACTTTTACCTTCGCGCCCATTCAGTTCAATGATACGGCAGGCATCTCCAAGCGCCACTGCTCCGATATTCAATGATGAGCCTTTTAGCTTGTGTGCGGAATTACTCATATCAAGGAAACGTTTCTCTTTACAGAAGCGTTCCATCTCTTCCACTATTCCCGGCGCTTGCTGCAAAAACATATTTATGACTTCACGTAAAAAATCGTCTCCGTTCTCCGGACTGATATCTTTGAGGCGCTGAAGCACTTCCAGATTTAAAATTTTAATTTCTTGCACAGGGCTTGCTTCAGCAACACTGACGCTCTTCGTTTCCGGCTTACCGGCCCATTTCTTTATTTTTGAGATGATCTCTTCAATCATAAATGGTTTGCTGATGTAGTCGTCCATTCCCGCCTCAAGACATTTCTCTTTATCTCCTTCAAGTGCAAAAGCAGTCATTGCAATAATTGCCGGTTTTTTAATAAGCTCCATTTTACTAATAATGAAGTGGGTGGTGTCTAACCCATTCATTTCAGGCATCTGCACATCCATGAAAATAAGGTCATAAGTCTGAGCGCGGAGTTTTTCAATCACCAGTAATCCGTTCTCCACTATATCTGGTTTGTAACCAAGACCATCAAATAAGTTCTTCACAAGCAACTGATTTACAGCATTGTCTTCTGCAATCAGAATTTTGAGCGGCAATTCTTTTGCAAGGAACCTGTCCTCCTTCGACAACGCATTTTCCTGTCGTGAACGCTGGTGATCTTCCAGTGCAAAAACACCAATGAGCATATCCAGCAGCTTCGATCGGTCTACATTTTTAGGAATTATTCCGGAAAGTACATTGTCCGTAAATTCAACCGTAATGTCATCGTCATTAGCATTGAATAAGACAATTGGCAATTCATCCTTTGACACAAGCGCTCTTATTTTTTTCGCCACATCTCCGGCCCGGGCACTGATCATTTGCGCATCCACCGCAACAAGATCAAATTCTTCCTTCATCCTGATCCATGTGATGGCCTGTTCATAAGTATCCGTTGAACGCACCCTCATTCCCCATTTGGAAAAGAAAGTGGTGAAAATATTGATCTCTGTCTTGTCGTCGCTGATGATCAGAACACTTGCATTTTTCACCTGGTTAACCCCACTCTTTCCGTCAGGCATTTTATCAGCTGAAGCTACCTCTGCAATGATGCTGAATGAAAAAGTAGATCCTTTTCCGGCAGTGCTTTCAACCCATATCTCTCCACCCATCAGGTTGACGAGTTCTTTGCTGATGGCTAACCCCAGTCCTGTCCCGCCATAATTTTTTGTTGTGGAAGAATCTGCCTGAGAAAACGCTTTGAAAAGACGGTCTATCTTGTCAGCAGGAATTCCGATTCCTGTATCCTTCACTTCAAATAATAATTCAACAGCACTATCAATTACCCTTAGCTTGGATACATGGATGGTTATTTTTCCCTTTGCGGTGAACTTAATTGCATTCGAAACAAGATTCAAAAGAATCTGCCGGAACCTAACGATATCACCCATCAGATACCTTGGAACATCCTTCTGAATTGTATACTGCAGTGCGAGATTTTTCTCAATGGCTTTGGATGACAACAATTCAAAAGTCTCTTCCACAACGCGCTTTACGGCAAAAGGCTTTTGCTCCAGTTCCATCTTGGATGACTCTATTTTAGAAAAATCCAGTATGTCATTGATTACTGATAGCAGTGCCTCGCCGCTGAGCAGGATTGAATTTACATATTCTCGTTGCTTAGGATTCAATTCAGTCTCATCCAATAGTCTACCAAGACCAATTACTCCATTCAATGGTGTTCTGATCTCATGGCTCATGGTTGCCAGAAAACCAGATTTTGCTTCAGTCGCACTTTCAGCTTGCTCTTTTTTCAGGATCAGTTCCCTTTCTGCTTCCTTACGTAACGTGATATTTCTTGCAGATATTGATATTGTGTGTATAAGACCCTCAGCAGATTTCAAAGGATGCACCGCAATTTCTATATCCAGTTTACTTCCACCGGATAAAATAATCGTCACGTCAGTTGCAAAACTTACTCCCCCGAATCCTTTCTCAAATATTTCCTTATAACGGGAAGCATAACTTTCCGGTATGATCTGCCTCAAATTGAATCCGGGCTCAACAATCATCTCTGTAAGATCATAAAATCCGCTTTTTAATTTTTTATTCAGGAAAAGTATTGAGTGATTCCTGTCAACATTAACAACGTACAAATCTGCTGAATCAACTACTGAAGATAAATTTATCTTGTCATTGATCAAGGATCTTTCATAACGCTTTTGCTGACTGATATTCTCAATCATTGAAACAACAAAGCGCGGAAATCCCTTGTCATCGCGGATCAGGGAAGAGGACATACTCACCCAAACCATCCGTCGGTCTTTCTTTAACAACCTTTTTTCAGAACGGTTGAACGGAATTTTTCCGCTGAAAAGATTCGACAAAATGCTTTTCTCCTTCTGCTGATCATCTTTATGTAAAAGGTGAATAAACTTTATTGCATTGAGCTCTGACTTAGTATAGCCTGAAAGTTCACAAAATGCATCGTTAGCTTCTTCGAATTTATAATCAGGACCCAGCGTTGCCACCGGCAAAATAGCCTGACTTAACAGGTAATTTTCTGCTTCCTTTTGAGATGATTCTTTTTCTACTGCAGGAGGTGAGTGGAAAGGAATTGAGTCTGTAGTTTCAGAAACAGAAACCCGAATCAGGTTATCTTTCCCTTTTCTTGCATTTAAAACACCTGTAAAAACCTTCCCGCCCTGAGAGATAAATTCAACAATAGCTGTTGCCTTTGATTGCGCTGCAAGTTTGTTCCTGAATTCTGAAAATGAAACTCCTGAAAATGATTCACGCAACAAAACGTCAAATGGTTGTCCAACAAGGGCAGCCCTTCCGGTAAACTCAAATAATTGAATAGCCTGTAGGTTGCAGTCGGTGATCAGACCTGAAAAACTATTTACAAGCAACGAGGGATCATCTGATAATTCAAAAACCTGGCTTGGTATATGTGTGCTTTCGAAATTACGAAACTGAACAAACCGGATCGTACTCAAAAGTGCAGCAAGAATCATTACACCTGCTTCACTCAGTAAGAAGAAGACAGGATCAATGTATGGACGGATGAACGGTGCATTGAGCAACTCAAGTTCCTTTGAAATATACCTGTCAATGAAAATTCCTGTTAGCAGAATGAAACAGATTGCCAGGTCAAATAGTACCAGTATTTTTATCTTCCTGAAAATAAAACTTGCGACAAATGAAGCTGCAAGCAAACCAAATAACAATTCAGGTCGAAAGTGATTGACAATGCTGAGCCCTATCAAATGAATGTGGACAGCAACGATAATGATTCTGGCAAGCAGGTTAAAGTATCGGTTGATCGTATCAATAAAAAAGGAGAGAATGAAAACTGAGAAAAAAAGAAAAGCAATAACGACAGACGGAATGATAAACGACTGAAATCTGAGTCCCAGAAAAACATCGGCCGAAAATGACAACACATATGCGAGTGTAGCCATCAGCAATAAAATACGGTAGAAGATCACCTGATCGGTAAATTTTCCACGCTGTGTGCTGAGATATGTGGGTGTGTCTGTCATAACCGGAATCCGGTCCTATGTAGCTTTCATTATATGCAGTACCGGCAGCAAGAGTTCTGAGAACCAGCGCCAGAACTTCCCAAATCTTGTATTGTTTATTACATTACCAAATGACAAACAAATAAGAAATAATTCAAAAAACAATAAACTTTGCGGAAAACAAACAAGGATCAATTGTCTTCGAATCCCTTGCCATCAGAGGCCTGCAAGCCAAAAACAAAATTATAAAAACAATTCCCAAAGGAACACCATCTTATCCATTGTAAGGAATGGCAGGAAGTTAGACTATTCGCAAAAAATCTTGTGCAGAATCTTACACTTTTTCAAGCTCGCCTTTCACAAAGTCGGCCAACTCTCTGATGTAGTTTTCAGAAAAATCAAACCGAATTCCAGCTGCTTTATAAACTTCAGGAATTGAAACTGTTGAACCGAGGCTTAGTGCATCTTTGTATTGCTGAATGGCCAGTTTGGGATCTTTTTTATAATTCCTCCAGACAGCAATTGCTCCCAGTTGTGCCATACCATATTCAATATAGTAAAAAGGAACTTCAAACAAGTGCAATTGCTTTTGCCATATCGCTTCACGCGCCTCCTCTGCCCTGCTCCAGGAAATTTCCGGACTGCTGAATGAACCGTAAACTTCCTTCCAAGCATTTGTCCTATCTTCTGTTGAATGACCGGGATGGAGGTACAACCAATGCTGGTATTTATCTATACAAGCAATCCATGGCAAAGCTTCCAGAACACCTTCAAGCTGCTCACGTTTGGCCCTGCGCAGGTCATCTTCGTTGTCAAAATAATTACTCCAGTGCTCCATGCTGATTAGTTCCATGCTCATGGAGGCAAGTTCTGCAACTTCGCTTGGCAGTTCTTTAAAGCCAACAAACTCAAGTTCATGCGTCAACATGCTGTGAATAGCATGCCCGCCTTCATGCACCATCGTCACAACGTCCTGCATGCTTCCGCTGGAATTCATAAAAATGAATGGAACCCCTGTTTCATATAATGGATAGTTATAACCACCCGGCGCTTTTCCAATCCTCGAATCAAGATCGAGGTGATGCAATGAATGTAGTGCCTCAACAACTTTCCCAAAATAATTATCAATCGCATAAAAACATTCGATCGTTTTCTGCGTCAGTTCATGTCCTGTTTTGAATGGCTTCAGCTCGGGCTTACCTGATGTGTCCACCTCCAGATCCCACGGATTCAGAGAATCTAATTTTAGTTCTTCCTTTCTCTTTTTCAGCATCGCATCCACAATTGGAACAATTTGTTTTTGTACAGAGTTGTGAAAATCCGTGCAATCGGCAGGTGTATAATCGAAACGGTCGAGTTCAACGAACTTAAAGTCGCGGTAGTTATCAAAGCCTGCATTCCGGGAAATCTTGTCGCGCAACAATAGCAACTCATTGAATAGCGAATCCAGCTTTTCTCTGTCGAGCAACCTCCTGTTGCATATCTTAAAATATACTTCCTCTCTTAATTCTCTGTCCTGTTGCTTTAAAAAATTAGCCGCCTGCTGCAATGTCAAAGTTTTGCCATGAACCTCAACCGTCATATCACCGGCGATCTCTCCGTACTTTTGCTCCCTTACTGTAAGTTCAGCAATTAAGGGAATATTCTCTTTTCGGAATATGCGCACCTGATTCTGAATAGATGCAAGATGTATCTGGTACCCGGAAGAAAGCTCGCCTTTAAATTTATTACCAAGGAGTTTACGGTTAAACTCATCATCAAATTCAGCGATCTTTGGCTGTACCTCACTCACAAAATGAGTATACGCATCACTGGCTTCTTTATCCTGCGTATTGCAGGTCATACGGATGTATAGCCAGCCCATATGTTCGCTCACCACTGAGTCCAGTTCACTTAGATCGCCAAGCCAGTTTTTCAGGTCACCAAGACTTTGAAGATTCCTTGATTTAAGACTTTCATAATATGGCTTTAGTGCTTCCCAGGAATTAATATCCGTGGCCACTGCTAAAAAATGACGGCTGCTCTTTTCAGGAACAGCCGTTGATGTTGTTTGAATTCCACTCATATAATTTACTCAGACTTTCTTTCTTACTTTAATAGGGGCTACTTTCGAATGCTGGTCTACTTTAGGGGCATTGGTCTCAAAATTCTTGACAATTGGTTTGTCATTCCCTTCTTTATTCGGCATGGAGACATCTGAACCATCGTCATCTTTCTGTGTAAAATCAACTTTGTCCTTCAGTATCTCGTACCATGAAAGCATTTTCTTAATGTGGCTTGCATGCACCTTTCCTTCATCAAAATCAGGAATTATTTTCTTAAAATATTTTTTTAGTTCATCATCAGTTCCCTTCGGGCTGACGGTCAGCTTATCTCCATCTGTTTCTTTTATCTTTAAAAAGACTTCTGCAAGGGGCATCTCTTCATCATTTCGGTAAATAAAAATATCACCAAGGCCACTTACACGCTGGGTTGAAGAAACAGGCATGCGCTTTCCATCAGTTAGTGATTCAACGATAAAACCGGTTTTTGTTGTGGCAATCATTTTATACAGGCCACTCATACCAGGTACGGTAAGAATTTCTTTCAACTTCATAGTTTCAATTGTTGATCATTTTTTACGCTGCAAAGGTAAAATTAAAATGGTTCCTGTAATTAGGATAAAAAAATGCCCTCAGAAATTTCCGGGCATTTAATAAAAAAGGTGTGCTTATCTTGTTATCAGCAACTTTTGTACTTCAGTCATCCCTCCTGATTGCAATTGAATAAAGTAGTTTCCGGCAGGCAATTCAGTAAGATTGATCGTGGCTGCATGAAGTCCAGAATTCATCTTTTGATTAACCGGCGTCAGAACTTTTTCGCCCAATTCATTGAATAATGCCAATTCTACCTGTCCTGCATTCCTAACAGTAAATGTGATTGCAGATGACAAAGATGCAGGGTTTGGATAAACAGAAAGCAGCATCTTGTCGGAAGGAATGTTCTCAGTTACTCCAAGGTGAAGATTGTTGTATTTGATCTGTGCAGCATCTGCACTGTTTTGAATAGAAGTAAGATTTTCTCCGCAAATTAATGCAAACGCCACAGTGATTGAATCACCTACAGGAATGCTGTAGGGCCCTGTGGAGGTGGCTTCGGCTACATCATTCCCCCCAGCATTGGCATGACCAGCAAGATCCCTATCAGTTGAAAGTACCGTAAATTTATCTACATCAGAAAAATAATCTGCATCACTATAAATATCTATACCCCCATTACCACCCGGAATGTTGTCAATTGCATAATGATGAAACGGTGCAGTATTAGTCAGAAGCTTAATTCCGCAATAATATCCATCAGCCCAGGTGTTGTAAGTGATTCCCATTTTCCTCACAAGGTCAACGGAGTCACGATTGAACTGATAAAACACAGTCAGTGAAGTATCAGCTACATCATTTACATCCCAGTCAGCAAATATCCCTGCATGCAAATTGCTTATCGTAGTTGTGCCAATGTTGCGAATTACATATTCAACAATGATGTAACCACGGTCAGGATTCAGGTTCCATGCATATGTATAATGCGGCACCTCAATACTCAGTTTATTTCCGGGTGCAGAAGGACCATTGTTATTGGATTTGCCGCTTGCGAAAAAGTCGGCTGCGGTATTTGCAGATTCAGTTACACGAACTGAATAACCGAAATCCTCATCATAGGCACCGGTCTCATTTCTTACTGCGTTCGCGGTTGCATGTGTTCCGTCTCCAATCATCAGTCCCATTTCATAAAGGTTTGATGGTCCTCCCATGTAATGAAAGCCAAGTCCTTCCCCCGGGCCTGCTGTATTATATCCGATCCTGCCCTTACTTGTTTGAGATGTAGAGATGTCATTTTCTTCAATGTTGATATAATCCACATTGACAACAACGTTGAATGAAAGGAAATCAGTCCATGCACCATCGGTCATTGTAAGTTTAAACGGAACAGTCAGGTTAATCGGAGCCGTTGGCTTGATACGTACCCTGAAAAGACTTGCAAAATTTGAGATCGTATCAAGTGTATTAAGAGCCCCAATGGTAAAAGTATTCTGTAAAATAGAGACCTGGTTAGAGGAAGCCGTAAGGTTACATACCAGATTGGTTGTCGGACGCAACAGGTTTTTGAACAGTGCTTGAATGAACATGGTATCATTACCAACAAAGACCTCATCATTATGATCTACAATTGAAACGATAGATGCCCTGACTCCCGGTGAGGTTGTATCGGAAACTGCTCTGAACAAATTCACCCTGCCTTTTCCGAGTTTATTCTGGTAAACAGAATTTCCTGCTACAGAATAAATGTTGTCGCTGGTTACACGAAGCTGCTGCCTCACCTGCTCATGATTGAAAGCAGGAAACCTAGACTTAATCATTGCGGCACAACCGGCAGCTATCGGCGACGCCATACTTGTTCCGCTCATGTAAGTATAAACGTTATTGATAACTGTTGAATAGATATTCTCACCAGGCGCACAAACATCGACCTTGAAGCCATAGTTTGAAGATCCGGCCTTACCGTCATTAGAACCTGTTGATGCAACACTGATTGCATTGTCGTACTGTGTAGGATAAAATGACTCATCCACGCCGCTGTTTCCGGCAGCAGCTAATACAGTAACATCATGGTTAATGGCTGCATAATCTATGATGTCGGATTCAAACTGACTGAATCCGCCTCCCCTGCCCCAACTGAGGTTGATGATATGGCAGCCATGATCAGCTGCGTAAACAATTCCGTCATATCCGTTGTCTATAGAAGTAGTACTCGAATTAAATGAGGATTTCACCCCCATAAAACGGCACTTAAAAGAAGGGCCTGCACCTCCGGTTCCATTATCTGTTACTTCAGCGGCACATCCTGAAACGTGTGAACCATGATCACTGTTTCCATTGGTAGGATCATTGTCATTGTCACTTACATCCCATCCGTGAAAATTATCTGTGAATCCGTCAGCATCATTGTCAATTCCGTCAATTGGATCAGCCCAGTTCTTTGCAACATTGGCAGCCAGGTCAGGATGATCCCAGTCTGTTCCGCTGTCGACAATACCAATTACAGTATTTGTATCTCCCTTCCAAATATCCCAGGCATCGTATGCTGAAATTTTATCGAGAAAATACTGAAGTTGCAATGTGCCACTATTGTCATTAGGGGTATAACAAAGACGATTAATATATTGTGGTTCAGCGTATGCTACTGCCGGATCAGCGAGTAACAATGCAATCGCATCTGTTACCGGGGTATTCACATTAAACTTCACTGAATAAATAAGTGAAAGGTCAACCAGTTTTTCATTGCGACTGTTCCGCTGGTTGGATACATCCTTTGCACATGGAAACCGTTTGGTAACCGTTGCGCCCAACATTGCCAGCTTTTCATTCATTGAACCGAGGTCAATTGAAGAGGGGCGACAAATAGAGCCTGCTTCAGGTTTTATCCTGATTATGACAGTACCTTTCATATAATCGCCTTCCTTTAATTTAAGTGGCCGCTTGGTTTTGTTAAAAGGGTTAGAAGCAACACAATTCATAGCTATGAAAAGGGCTGCAAGACATCCTAAAGAAAATTTTCTCATAATTTAATTGGTTTTTTTGCGAGCGTGAAGATAAGAGGTTTTTCTTTGGCTACAAGCAGGTTGGCCAAGGATCTTACCCTAAAAATGTCAGGAATAAGTAATTTAAACCACATTGCAAAGCAAAACATTAAAAGTTGTAAGATTTTCGGAAAAATTGAAGATAGATTTTACTCTTGATATCGTATCAGAAAACAGTCACCCAATGAAAACTGCCGTTTGACCCCCGATTGAAATCATTCACATAAATCTGACATCTGATTTTCATTATTCAGGAAGTCAATAACAAAAAAACATAATTTTACCACCAACAAGAAAATATGAGCCCTCGAGTTTTACAGACAAGGTTAAAATGGACAGCACGCATAGTGGGACTTCTGGTCTGTATCTTTTTCTTTCTTTTTGCAGTACGGGAGATTGTACCGACATTCAACCGGAACAGCGACGTCAACAGTCTATATTTCATTCTACTCCTTTCTGTTGTTGTTGGTGGATATGTTGCTTCATGGCAGTGGGAGTTACCCGGGGCACTGGTTCAGGTAGCCGGTGGAATTTGCATGTTCATTTTCATGGAAGCTAAAAACGAAACCTTCCTGGGTATTATTTTCGGTTTGCCTTTTGTACTGACCGGTTTCCTTTTAATTTATTCCTGGGTTGTATGGAAGCTCAGGGATGTTGAGTAACGAGAGCCAAAATCCGTCATGAGAAGCAGCCTGACAGCCGTCAATAAGTCATTGGGTCATTTCGATGAAATAATCTGACACCTGTAATTTGATTTGCACTGCTGCGTGCGGAGGATTCTCCCTTCAGGGGTCAGGGGTGAGGGAAGGAACAGGGAATGAACAGCCGTCATTAAGTCATTCGGTCATTTCGATGCAACAATCCGACACCTGTAATTTGATTTTCACTGCTGCGTGCGGGGGATTCTCCCTTCAGGGGTCAGGGGTGAGGGAAGGCATTGGGAACAACTGACAACTGATAACTGTACTGATGCCAATCATCAGCAAATAAAAAAGCCCACACTCCGAAACTTCGGAAGCGTGGGCCTGGATAAACATAAGAAACACTTAACGATTCACTACTATTCTTGCTGTTGCTGAAGATTCATCAGCAGTTATTTTAAGAAGGTAAATTCCCTCAGTAATATCTTTTACATCAATTGCAATGTTGTGTAATCCTGATATCTGCTTTTCTTCCATCAACTGTTTCACTTCTCTTCCTGTTACATCATAAAGTCTGATAGAAACGTTATGTGCGTCATTGATCGAATAAATAATATTCATTGAAGATGATGCAGGATTCGGATACGCATTTATTCCGGAGATATTATTTGCTGCTTCCTGAACTCCCAACATACGCAATGCAAAGATGCTGTCGCACTGTGTGTAAATGATGCCATTAACTTCCACATCAACACAAACCCAATACCATCCAGTGCCTGCATACTGGTGTGAAGAATAGTTTCCTGTACCAAAGGTTCCATCACCATAATTCCATGTAACATTGGTGATATTTCCACACGGAGAGGTAACAATGAAGTTCACATTTCCATTGCCCCAGCCATTGCTGTCGGGTACAGCAGTGATTTGTGGAGCACATGCTGCATTGGCGCCAACGTAAATTGAGTCACAATAGTTACCTGTACACAATACGAAGCCATTTGAATCAAGTTGAAATACAGTGAGGCATGCATAGTACGTTCCTGCTGCAGCATACTGATGGTATGGGTCAGCGAGCGTTGACGAATCACCATCACCAAAATTCCATTCGTAAACAATACCGGGGAGGTTATTATTGAACTCATAGAATTGTACTCCATTGGTTGAATCTCCGTTCCAAACGAAATAAGGATTGCAGAAAAAGCTTTGACCTACTGAAAGTGAATCACAATAAGTAGAAGTACAATTCGCTGCAGAATCGGATATCGTCAGACATACAATATAGTTTCCTGTAATTGCATAAGTATGGAATGGATTTTCTTGTGTGGAAGACTGATTATCTCCAAATGTCCAGTAGTAATTTGTAGAACCTGTAGTACCGGTTGAAATATTCTGGAACTGGAATCCCATTCCGCTGCTGTCGGGATACATGCTGAAATTCGCCTGACATCCTGTATTGTTATTTCCGGCATAAATATTCATGCAATATGTATCACTGCATGTAACTGCTCCATTTGCTCCTGTCTGGATGGTAAGGCATACATAATAGTAACCGCTTTGTGAATATGTGTGAATTGGATTTTGTTGTGATGAAGTTGATCCGTCACCGAAATCCCATGCCCATGAAACGACCGTGTCTGTTCCGCTGGAAAGATCAGCGAAGTAGGTCGTAAACAGGTTACTCTGTGATCCCCAATAAGCGTTGCAGGTTGCCCCGCCGCCATTGCCTGCATAAACACTGTCACATGTGTTTGAAGAACATGTAATATTCTGAAGTGAATCATATACTGTAATTGTCAGACAAACCTGGTACCAGCCCTGAGTCGCAAAATTGTGATAGAATGTAATACCTGTTGCTGTCGTACCATCACTTACTGTCCATACATACGTAGTCAGCAAATTGGTTCCTGTACTTGCATCATAAAAAGTATATCCGTTTCCTGCTGAATCAGGCATAGCATTAAATGCTGCCTGGCAATTTGCACCATTGCCGCCTGCAACTGAATCGCAAAAAGTTGAATAGCATCCTGCAGCAGAATCAGTGATGGTCAGACAAACATAAAATGGTCCGGCTGTATTGTAAACATGCATAGGATCTGAGGTGTAACCGTATGAACCATCACCGAAATCCCAGAAATAGCTGGTAAAGAAATTCGTTCCTGTAGAAGTATTAACGAAAAAATATGTTCCTGCAGAATCAAAAGCAATGAATGATGCCTGGCAATTACCGCCCCCTGAAGTTACCACTACGTAACTGCAAACAGTATCACTGCATGTACCGTTTGATATGGCAAGACAAACAAGGTATTGACCAGCGAGGGCATAGGTATGCGTTGCATTTTGTCCGGAACCAGTTGACCCATCGCCAAAATCCCAGCTGTATGTGAGGTTGACTCCAACCGACTGATCAATGAATGTTGCAGTAAGCCCGTTGGCCTGAAAAGAAAATGCTGCAAGGCAGTTGACACCATTGGTGCCTGCCAACACTGAATCGCATGATATAGAATAACAACCATTGAGTGAATCAGAAATGGTGAGGCATACCTGATACCATCCTGAAACAGCATACTGGTGATGGTCGTTGATGTTGTTACTTCCGGTACCATCACCAAAATCCCAGAAATAATTTGTTGTAAAACTTGTACCCGTAGAAGTACTCGTAAAAGTCACACCGCTTCCGGCTGTGTCAGGTGTTGCAATGAAAGAAGCTGTGCAAGCATGCGATTGCACGGCAGCAAACATGCTGAAGAAGAAAAGTACTGCACACATGGTGCGCGAAACACTTTGTTTAATAATTGTTTTCATTTTTTATTTGTTTTTAATTGACTGAACAAATGTATGCCTAAGGTCCGGATTGAGCCAAATCGATTTAAGGAATTTCTTACGCGTTCAAGGAGTAGAAAAACAGCCGTCATTAGGTCAATAGGTCATTGGGTCATTTCGAGGTCACAATCTGACAGCAGTTATTTGATTTACACTGCTGCGTGCGGGGACACTCCCTTCAGGGGTCAGGGGTGAAGGAAGGAAATGGGAACGAACAGGGAATGAACAGCCGTCAATAGGTCAATAGGTCATTTCGAGGTCACAATCTGACAGCAGTTATTTGATTTACACTGCTGCGTGCGGGGACACTCCCTTCAGGGCCGGGGAGAAGGAAGGAATTGGGAATGAACAGGGAACGAACATGGAACGAACAGCCGTCATTAGGTCAGTAGGTCAGTAGGTCATTAAGTCATTGTATCTAAATAAACATCAATAATAATAATCAACATGATGAAGCGTCAATATCCCTAAATAAAATCAGTTGATTCACGTTAAGGTAACTGCTTAAAATACATTCGAATTAACTGATCAGGTTTTGTACATAAAACTATCTTTGCACTTCATGAAGAAAAATATTTTTGGATTTACAGTCATTGCACTCATTTCTATCCTCTCTTTCAATTCCTGTAAGAAGGATCAGATACTGGATGATTCCAATGCTACGTTGGTATTCAGCGAAGACACTATTAAATTTGATACTGTTTTTACAAGTGTCGGAAGTGCCACTCAGGTATTTACAGTCAGAAACACATACAACCAGGCGCTCAGGATTTCTTCGCTGAACCTTGCAGGTGGTTCCGGTTCCAATTACAGACTAAATGTGAATGGCACACCCGGGAAATATTTTTCAGATGTTGAGATCGGTGCAAATGACAGCATATGGATCTTTGTTGAAGTAACAGTTGATCCAAACAACCTCAATACGCCTTTGATCGTTGAAGATGCAATCATTTTTAACACTAACGGACATGTGCAAAATTTACCACTGACAGCATATGGACAGGATGCTCACTTCTACCCTTCTTCCAATTGTGGTGAACAAAAATCCCGGTGCACTCCTTTGTTCAAATTGAAAGATTGCAGTGGCACAAGCAATTCACTTCACTGGATCAATGACAAGCCCTATGTAATAGACGGATATGCAATCCTTGATTCCGGATACACACTTACCGTTGATCCGGGAGTACGTATTCACTTCAACACCAACTCCGGATTGATTGTGTTGAACACTGCAAAATTAATTGTGAATGGAACACTCGCTGATCCTGTCACTTTTCAGGGAGCGCGCCTCGGTGAAGCCTTCAAAGATATTCCCGGACAATGGGACAGGATCTGGTTTTCAACAATTACAAGTATTGACCTTTCAGTTTGTCCGGTCAATGACGGTATTGTTACAGGCAAAGGTCCAAGCGGAAATATCATCAACTATTCAATCATTAAGAATGGATATGTTGGAATTCAATCTGACTCACTTGTGCCTTCAGTACTTCCGGCAATTACAATAAACAACACCATCCTGAAGAATTTTGCAAGCACTGCTTTCTATGGTCAGGGCTCGTCAGTCGCAGCAAACAATTGTGTTTTTGCCAATAGCGGTGAATACCTTGGTGCATTGTACTATGGTGGTGCCTACAGTTTTCTGCATTGCACATTTGCAAATTACTGGAGCAATTCAAACCGCACTACGCCATCACTATATTTTCAAAACTACTTTACGACCATTCGTCCGCTCAATGCCTATTTCGGGAATTGCATAATTTATGGCAACCAGGACAATGAAGTTGCGCTGGATTCATTTCCTGTTGCAGGGCATCCTGAATATTTTGATTTCAAGTTTGACCACACGCTTTTCAAAATGGACAACGATACGTATGGCGGTGGTGGAAGCCATTATCCCGGGTCTGTAAGAAACGCTGATCCGCGCTTCAAAAACATTGACATCAATTATTATAAGATCGATTCAACATCCATTGCAGTAAACCTCGGACTTCAAAGCATTACTGATCTTAACCCGACAGTTCTTGGTACCGACATTGAAGGTAAAACACGACCTGCTGCCGGAACATCTCCAGATGCAGGAGCTTATGAAGACGACAACCAGTAGTTTTTTGTGAAGACCATCTTACTTTCAACTGGATACCTCCCTCCTGTCAGTTACTTTTCCTGTTTGCTTCATGCTGAGAAAATTATTTTGGAAAAGCACGAGCACTATGTCAAGCAATCGTATCGAAACAGGGCGCTGATCTACGGAGCGAACGGACTTCATCCGCTGATTATTCCTGTGCGCCATGACGGTGGCGAACGGAAACCCATTTGCGAAAAGGAGATCAGCTACGATGATGACTGGCAGAAAATACACTGGCGGACGATTACAAGTTCGTACCGCAACTCTCCGTATTTTGAATATTTTGAAGATGAATTCAAATCTTTTTACGAAACAAAAACGGAAACACTTTTTGAATTTAATTTTCAGTTGCTGAAGAAAATTCTGGAATTACTCCAAATTCCTTTTGTACCTGAATTTACTTCCTCCTATGAAGCAACTTATCCGGCTGAAGTGAAAGACCTGAGGAATTCATTTACACCTTCTGAAAGAAATGTTGGTTTTCCAAAATACAATCAGGTGTTCGGTGATCGTTATGGATTCATTCACGACCTGAGCATAGTGGACCTGCTTTTCATTAAGGGGCTGCAGGCGAAAAAATACCTGTCAGAAATCTGAATACTATCCAAAAAGAAACTCTCTCGTCTTCTGAATATCAGTAAACAAAATTCTGTCCTGCTTCATAAAAGAAACTTCCTTCCTGTAATCGGCGATCAGCTTCTCAATCACTGCCGAACTTTTGACAGGCCTTCTGAATTCCATTGCCTGCGCGGCATTCAGCAACTCAATAGACAATATTGTTTTGATGTTTTCAACCACCCGGAATGCCTTGGTGGCTGCATTGGCACCCATGCTTACGTGGTCTTCCTGTCCGTTGGAAGATGTAATAGAATCCACTGATGATGGTGTACAAAGTTGTTTGTTCTGGCTTACAATGCCGGCAGCTGTGTATTGCGGAATCATGAAGCCGCTGTTCAACCCGGGGTCTGCAACAAGGAATGGCGGCAAACCGCGCTGACCGGAAATGAGCAGGTACGTCCTGCGTTCGCTGATGCTACCCAGTTCAGCGAGTGCAATGGCAAGAAAATCCAGCGCCAGTGCCAGCGGTTGTCCGTGAAAATTTCCGCCGGAAATAATTTTGTCTTCATCGGGAAATACAGTCGGGTTATCGGTAACAGAATTGATTTCTGTTTCCATCACCATGGCTGCATAATGTATGGCATCGCGTGATGCGCCATGCACCTGCGGAATGCAGCGGAATGAATAAGGATCCTGCACGTGTTCCTTTTTTCTCTTTATCAACTGGCTGCCTTTGAGTAATTCATTCATGTGCGCGGCAACTTCCTGCTGACCATTGTGGGCACGAACCTGGTGAAGCAGTGGATCGAATGGTTCAATGCGGCCGTCATAAGCATCGAGTGACGTTGCTCCGATGATGTCGGCAAGCCGTGCCAGGTTAAAACTCTGCATCACACACCAAACACCATAAGCGCTCATGAACTGTGTTCCGTTAAGCAATGCCAATCCTTCTTTCGACTGTAGCTGAATTGGTTTCCAGTTTATTTTTTTCAATACTGCTTTCGCGGTTTGTTTCTTACCTTCATAATAAACCTCCCCCTCTCCTATCAACGGCAATGAAAGATGTGCAAGCGGAGCCAAATCGCCTGAAGCACCCAGCGAGCCCTGCTGGTAAACGACAGGAAGAATATCATGATTGAAAAAATCAATGAGCCGCTGAACGGTTTCCACCTGTACGCCTGAATTTCCGTAACTGAGTCCCTGGATTTTCAGCAGCAACATCAGCTTCACAATTTCTTTTGGAACTTCTTCACCCGTTCCACAAGCATGGCTCATCACCAGGTTCCGCTGCAGTGCTCCGAGGTCATCATGTGAAATTGACTTGTTGTACAAAGCGCCAAAGCCTGTGTTTATGCCATATACAGGCGAACCAAGGTTTTTCAATTTCTGATCCAGGTATTTCCTGCACTTTGCAATTTTTGCTTTTGATTGAGCGGATAACTTCAGTTGCAATCCATCTGAAAAAATGTCCTGTATAAAATCAAAATCCAGGTGATCGTTAATTGTGAAGTATGATGCCATGGTGTGCAATTATATTAATAACTGTAGTACTGGTATTTTCAATATTCAAAACAAAGTAAAACCAATTCACCACATAGTCACATAGAACACATAGGCGGTCTTTTATAGGATTTCTATGTGACCTATGTACCTATGTGGTGCATTTATTAACTCTCAAACTATATCAACTTTATATATTTAAACACATAGATTCATAGAACACATAGCTGAACTATTAAAGGATTTCTATGTAATTCATTTTTTAGTTTTAGAAACAAGTTCGCAATGCCTGATTATTTCAGCATGTGCAGTAACTCATCCATGGTCACCTTGCTTTGTTCACCGTTGCTCATATTCTTGATGGTGATCTCTCCAGTTTTCATTTCTTCAGAACCGATGAGTGCCACATATGGGATTTTATTGTCATCTGCATAACCCATTTGCTTTTTCATCTTTGCATTGTCAGGAAAAAGCTCACCATTGATGCCATCATCCCTCAGCCGTTTCAGCAATTGCAGGCAGTGAACGGCTTCTTCCTTACCGAAATTCACAAACATGATCTTCGTGGAAGCAGCTGAAAGATCAGGAAAACCATTTATCTCATCGAGTACATCATAGATCCTGTCGGCACCGAAAGAAATTCCAACGCCGCTAACATTTGGCAAACCGAAAATCCCGGTCAGGTCATCGTATCTGCCGCCGCCGCATATACTGCTGGCGAAGGTGGAACGGGCGTCGGAGACTTTTACTTCGATGATGGCCCCTGTGTAGTAATTGAGGCCCCGTGCTAAAGTTAGATCAAGGTCGAGTTGGCAGTTGTTAGTAGGCAAACCGCAACCCAACAAAACAGTTAAAATATTTTCCACTTCTGCGATCCCAAGATTTCCAACTTCTGATGAAGCAAGTATTGTTTTTAAAGCGGCCAGTTTCTCAACGTTTGTTCCGTTTAAATTAATGATTGGCTGAAGCTGAGTAATGGCTTTATCTGAAAGTCCTTTTGACTTCAGTTCTTCATTCACCTTTTCCAAACCGATCTTGTCAAGTTTATCAATGGCAACGGTAATGTCAATGATTTTATCCTTCTCTCCTATCACTTCTGCAATACCACTGAGAATTTTTCTGTTATTCAGTTTTATAACAACATGCAAATTCAACTGAGCAAATACATCCTGAATAATCTGGATCAGCTCCACTTCATTCAACAATGAATCACTTCCTATCACATCAGCATCGCACTGATAAAACTCTCTATACCTTCCTTTTTGTGGACGATCCGCTCTCCAAACCGGTTGACTCTGAAATCTTTTGAAAGGAAAAGTGATCTCATTCTGGTGCTGGACAACATAGCGGGCGAATGGAACAGTGAGGTCGTAACGCAAACCTTTTTCTGTAATTGCCCCCCAGCCCCCCAAAGGGGGAATTTCCACCGCACCGGCTTTCAATCCCGAATTTAAAATCCTGAATAATAGTTTATCACCTTCTTCACCATACTTTCCTTCAAGCGTGGAAAGATTTTCCATTGCAGGCGTTTCAATCTGCTTGTATCCGTAACGCTGGTAAATATTCCTGATGGTTTCAAAAATATAATTCCGCTTCATCATTTCTGATGGAGAGAAATCGCGGGTGCCTTTTGGTATTGAGGGTTTCATCTAATAATTCAAAAAAATACAATATCACGCAAAGGCGCAAAGATCGCAAAGAATAAAAGCTATTCTAACTTAGCGGGATTTGCGCCTTTGCGTGATAATTTTTTATCGCACAAGCGATCTGTACTTTACTCTATGTGGTGTCGTATCACCCAATCGTTGCTTCTTATTCTCTTCGTACTCACTGAAATTTCCATCAAAGAAATAAACCTGTGAGTCGCCTTCGAAAGCGAGGATGTGTGTTGCAATACGGTCGAGGAACCAACGGTCGTGACTGATCACTACTGCACATCCGGCAAAATTCTCCATTGCTTCTTCAAGTGCACGAAGTGTATTGATGTCAATATCATTTGTTGGCTCATCAAGCAGAATAACATTTGCGCCTTCGCGCAGTGCAATAGCCAGATGCACACGGTTACGCTCTCCGCCGGAAAGAATTTCGAGCTTCTTACTCTGATCAGTTCCACTGAAATTAAATTTCGAAACATAGGAACGGGAGTTGAACTGCTTTCCTCCTGCTATCATGGTATCCGTTCCGCCGGAAATAATTTCATAGACCGTTTTTCCAGGTACAAGGTCATGATGCGCCTGATCCACATAGGCGATCTTCACCGTCTCACCAATCTTAATTGAACCGCTGTCGGGTTGCTCCTTGCCCATGATCATTTTGAAAAGTGTTGACTTACCCACACCGTTCGGACCGATCACGCCAACAATTCCATTTGGCGGAAGCGAGAAACTTAAATTGTCAATTAGCATCCTATCACCAAATGATTTTGAAAGATGATCTGCCTCAATCACAACACTGCCCAAACGAGGTCCCGGCGGAATGAAGAGTTCGAGTTTTTCTTCCTGTTCCTTCACGTCTTCGCTCATTAGCTTATCATATGCAGCAAGACGCGCCTTCTGTTTTGTATGCCTTCCCTTCGGACTGGTGCGCACCCATTCAAGCTCGCGTTTCAAAATACGCTGACGTTTGCTTTCTGTTTTTTCTTCCTGAGCCATCCTGTTGGATTTCTGCTCCAGCCATGAAGAGTAATTTCCTTTCCATGGAATTCCTTCGCCGCGGTCAAGTTCGAGGATCCATCCTGCAACATTGTCGAGGAAATAACGATCGTGAGTTACGGCGATCACAGTTCCTGCATATTTCTGAAGATGTTGTTCCAGCCAGAGGACAGATTCAGCATCCAGGTGATTTGTAGGCTCATCAAGTAACAATACATCAGGCGCCTGCAACAATAACCTGCACAATGCAATTCTTCGGCGTTCTCCACCAGATAGATTCGTCACGGGACTATCGCCTTCAGGGCAGCGCAGCGCATCCATTGCAACTTCGATCTTATTATCGAGTTCCCAGCCACCTGCTAGGTCAATGGCATCCTGCACACGGGCCTGGCGTTCTATCAGTTTGTTCATGGCATTGTCATCCATGGGCTCGGCAAACTTGTTGTTGATCTCTTCAAATTCTTTCAACAGATCAACCACACTCTGACAACCTTCCATCACGATCTCTTTGGCGGTTTTGTTAGGGTCGAGTTCAGGATCCTGTGAAAGATATCCCACTGTATATCCCGGAGAAAACACCACATCACCATTGAAGGATTTGTCCATCCCCGCAATGATCTTCATAAGGGTTGATTTTCCTGCACCGTTTAATCCAAGGATACCGATCTTTGCTCCATAATAAAATGAGAGGTATATGTCCTTGAGTACCTGCTTGTTATTACTGGCGTAGGTCTTACTGACCCCAACCATTGAAAATATTATTTTTTTGTCGTCTGCCATTTGTAATAGTTGATTTGTTGATTGGTTAATTGAGTCAATTGGCATGAAAACTATGACTTCAATTGACAAAGTAGTCACTCTCCATAAAAAGGAGTGCGAATATCGTAAAAATCCTGATTGGCAGGGGGTGGAAATCAACTTTTTGAAGTTGTTTTTGGTGCAACAAAGAGGCGTATTTTTGAGTATCAGTTCTATTCGTATAGTAACCAATTTACATTCAATGAAAAAATACCTGATCCTGCTCCTTTTGTCTTCGATTTCTATCCAGACATTTTCACAGAATTCCAGTAAAATGGCCATTTCTCTTCAGCGGAAAATGAAGAAGGCAGAGACTGCAAGGTCATCCGGTCAGGAGATCTCACTTTTCCTCCGGGGAGACGTTGCAGCGATCAAACAGATGGTTACTGAATTGGGCGGAACATACAAATATGCTGCAGGAGATATTTCTGCAGTGCGGATACCTGTTTCAAAAGTTTCTGAGCTCGCAGCTTCCAATGTAGTAACATGGCTTGAAGACAACAATCTTCAACTGAAGCCCATGAATGATGTTGCCGTAGTGACAAACAAAGTTAACCTCGTACATCAGGGTGTTAATCTACCACAGGGCTATGACGGAACAAATGTGGTGGTTGGAATAATTGACGAAGGTATCTACGCTGCACATCATGATTTCAGAGATCCTTCAACGAACCATACCCGTGTTAAATGGCTCTGGGATCAAACGCTGGTGGTAAACGACACTTCTGTTGTTCCTCAACCATACAACTACGGAATGGAACTCGATAGTACTGAGATCGATACTTCAACATTGCATCATGACGGTCCCAGCGGGCACGGTACACACGTTGCTGGTATTGCAGTCGGCAACGGTAGCACGGTAAATAATTATAAAGGGATGGCTCCAAATGCAGATATCATTGTAGTAAAGATGAATCTGAATGTTCCGGACAATGAATTCCTCTCATCTCTTGTTGATGCTGTAAAATATGTTTTTGACAAAGCAGATGAAATGGGCCAGCCGGCAGTAGTCAATATTTCATTGGGAACTTACTTCGGATCGCATGATGGTCGCGATATCCAGGCACAGGCAATTGCAAACCTTATCAATGAAAGTTCCACATACGGACACGTTGTTGTGGCCTCTGCGGGAAATGCAGGAACTGCTCCTATCCACCTCGGTTATGATGTTACACCGGATACTTCTTTTACATGGTTCCAGTTTTCAAACCCATCTATCTATCTTGAAATGTGGGGAGACAGCGCCGATTTTGCGAATGTGCAATTTGCGATAGGATGCGACAGGGTGAAGCCGGATTATAAACTGGTGGGCAGCCTGCCATTTACTAACGTTACTCCTTACCTGAATCAGGATGTAATTGAAAATGTTTATTCCGGTCTAAATCGCGTCGGAAGGGTTGAACACCTTGCGCAGTATGTGAATGGAACCTATCAGGTCCAGTTTGCAATTGTGCCAGACTCAATTCAAAATATCAATGGAGCGGATACTTCAAAATATTACTGGCGTCTGATGACAAAAGGAAGCGGCCATTTTGACTGCTGGAGTTTCAACATGATTCCTTCGGGATTACCTGATTCATCTGCTTTCCCTTCCATCACACAATACAAAACCCCTGATGTAGAGCAGACCATCGTAAGCAGCTTTCAGTGCAACGACAATGTGATCACAGTCGGCAGCTATGACAACAGAAATGCTTATGCCAATGCCAACTTCACACAAACGGTTGACACCGCTGTTCATCCCGGCCGACTTTCAGTATTTTCAAGTCATGGACCAACACGTGACGGCAGAATAAAACCGGATATTAATGCACCCGGAGGCTGGGTTCTTTCCACTGGTCCTAATTATGTCATCAACGGACTCCTTGCTTCAGAGCCGCAGAAGGTTGCTGCCGGTGGTCAACATTTCAGGAGCAGCGGTACTTCCATGAGCGGACCGATGGTAGCCGGCATGTGTGCTTTGTATCTTCAGCGATATCCAACTGCAACTTGGCAGGATGTAAAAAATGATTTGCTGAGTTGTACAACAACAGACAACTTCACAGGCAATAACCTGCCCGATTATTTATGGGGACATGGAAAAGCAAATGCATACAACCTGCTTCGCGGATGTATTATCAGCGTAGATGAAAATGAATTGCATGATAATGACCTGTCGAGCTATCCGAATCCTTTCTCAGACCATACCACCATCAGTTTCAGCCTACCATCTTCTGCGTTGAATGCCGAGATCGTGATTACTGACGTACTAGGTAAAATCATTGAGAAAGTTATGATCAACAATAATATGACGTCGTTTGATTTGAAAAAAGGAGCTGTTAAAAGCGGCCTTTACTTCTGCACACTGGTAATCAATGGAAAGCCCGTTAAAACAACGAAGCTTGCAGTCATGTAAGAGCTGATTCATATCAAATACTATTTTTGCAACCTCGTTTCGAATTAACCGGAACGGGGTTTTCTTTTATCAGCATATTTTGGGCACTGTTAGAAATTATTTTTCACTCGTAAAGTTTTCGCATACTGTTTTTGCGTTGCCATTTGCAGTGATCGGATTTTTTCTCGGAGTGAAGTACAACGGCACGTCTCCAGACTGGACGTTGTTCCTCAAGGTTGTTCTTTGCATGGTATTCGCGAGAACGGCTGCAATGGCCTTCAACCGCTATGCCGACCGCAGTGTTGATGCAAAAAATGACCGAACCAAATCAAGGGAAATTCCTTCCGGTGTTATTTCTACAAATTCGGCACTGATGCTGATCATTACATCTGCACTGTTTTTCATCCTTACTACATATTATATAAACAGTATTTGTTTTTACCTCTCCCCTGTTGCACTTGCTGTTGTTCTTGGATATTCACTCACCAAAAGATTCACTGCACTTTGTCATTTCATCCTTGGCCTCGGATTGTCTCTTGCCCCAATAGGCGCTTATCTGGCAGTAACTGGAACATTTGGAAGTCTTCCGTTATTCTTTTCCGCTTGTGTGTTAATGTGGGTTAGCGGCTTTGATATCATCTATGCTTTACAAGATGAAGAATTTGACAAGGAGAACAAGTTGTTTTCCATTCCGGCAACATTCGGAAAAAAAAATGCATTGAGAATTTCGAATGTTGCACACATCGCCTCAGCCATCCTTATTCTGGCTGCCGGTGTTTTCGGTTCATTTGGTATGTGGTACTGGACGGGAACAGTGATTTTTATTGCATTGCTGGCATACCAGCATTCTTTGGTTAAGCCCGAAGACCTTAAAAAAGTTAATCTGGCATTCTTTACAACCAATGGAATTGCAAGTGCTGTTTTTGCAATTTTTGTACTTGTGGAGCTATTTAGTTGATTTTTTTTGCTGATTTTCAAATAAAGGATTTTCTGTTTCGTTGTAATGTTAAATCCCGATTACCTTTTTGAAATCTGTCACAATTCGAGTGTAATTCACGTATCAAACAAGTTTCCTTTCTATATTTATCAATTCATATATTTTAACCATTAAAAACTAAAAAAATGAAAAATCAACTGATCCTGATCTGCATGGCTGCCCTGATAGGATTCTCAGTTTCATGCAAGAAAAAAGAAGAAGATTCTGCAACGCTGGACGCTCAGACAAAACAGCACAACGAAGACAATGACCGTTGCAAAAATGCGTCTGACGGTGCAAACGACGATGTGAACGCCGCGCTTGACCAGGTACCTTCAATGGGACGTGGAATTCACCGCCCGGCTGTGATAGCAGCTACTCCATGTGGATTTACAATTGACTCTTCTCAACTTGCTTCAAAAATACTGACTCTGAATTTTGACGGTGTCACTTATTGCGGATCTCCATCACGGATCCGTGCCGGTCAGATAAAAGTACAACTCACCCAAGGCAACCATTGGGCAGAAACGGGTGCTGTACTTACTATTACATACATTAACTTCAAGGTCACTTATTTCGTCAACAACCAGCCACACACGGTTAACTTTAATGGCGTTAAAACACTTGAGAATGTGAATGGCCACAACTGGCTGGGATGGCTCGCCGGAACCGCAACAATAAAATACCGTGAACGTGCTTTGGGTATCCAGGCAGACTTTGACAATGGAAATCAGGCAGTGTGGAATAGTGCACGCCTTACTACATGGAATTACAGCCCATCGACAACAGATATTACATTTACAGCAATTGGTGATTCAACAGTTAACGGGCATAGCACAACGGATTCATGGGGAACCAACCGTTATGGATATGATTTTACTACTGCATATAATACTCCGATCATTTCAGATACGCACTGCGGATTATGGAGGCCAACATCAGGCGAACTGGTGCACTATGTAAATGGAAAAAACTACAGACTGACACTGGGTGTAAATCCTGATGGCTCACCACATTCAGGAGCTTGTGGTTATGGGTTTAAAGTTACCTGGACACCGGATGGTGGCAGCGAAACATCTGCAGTATTTATTTACTGGTAAGCGTAGCAAGAATAAAAAAAGAAAATCGCCTCCGGAATTTTTCGGGGGCGCTTTTTTTAATACGACTTCAATTATTCCGTTACCCGGATGATCTTCCTGTATTTTTTATTCCCGTTTACCGTAACAATCAGAATGTATATCCCTCTTGGAAATGTCTGCACCTCATAAAGGTCATAGGGATTCGCATCATTGATAACCTGTTCAGGCAATGAAGTTTCAAAACGGCGCTGCAACATTAATTTTCCGAAATTATTGTAGATCGTTAGTGATGCAGTGCCGGGATACTTCATGTAAATGCGAAGGTGAGCAGGAATGGTGATGTCTGACGTACTTACATTCGGATATAAATCTATGTCAAAATCATCGCAGATAGTATTGGAAGTCCAGATATTGATTCCGCCCCACCAGTAAGCTGCATCACTGTTGCGGTACGTTCTTCCATCGCATCCGCAAACAGGAATGTAGTCCGTTGAGATGATATAAAACTTATCTTTTCCCCGATACTGATCTTCGCAATCACTTTGTGCAGAAGCAATAAAAGGCAGAAAAAAAATAATCAAAAATCTTTTCATGAATGGAATTACAAAGATACGAAGAGTTGAATTACCAATTGGGCAGAAACCAAATAAAAGGAGTTCTTGTTCTATTGGGCAATGCATAAAAATGATGGGTGAAGAGAAAAAACCTTCTTCCTATTCTTATCCTTCCCGAAAAATATCCATCTTTGCGCTATGAAAGAAAAATCAAAATACCACTGAAAAGTGAAAAACATTCTCGTTACAGGCGGAACCGGATACATCGGCTCTCATACCACAGTTGAGTTGCTGAGCAAGGGTTATGATGTTTTCATCATTGACAACTTGAGCAATTCACGTAAGATGGTATTGGATTCGGTTCAGAAAATTACAGGTAAGTCGCCGCATTTCCTGCAACTTGATCTTTGTGACAGACAAAAAGTCCTGACATTCTTTTCAAATAACAGGATTGACGCTACTATCCATTTTGCAGCTTTTAAAGCTGTGGGTGAATCCGTAGAACATCCTTTGACTTATTACAGGAATAACCTTGTTTCGCTGGTAAATCTGCTAGAAGCATACGAGAAATACAACTTAGATAATTTTCTTTTTTCCTCAAGCTGCTCTGTATATGGGGATCAGGAAAAACTTCCTATTGATGAATCTGCAGTTCTTTCCAAAGCAGAATCACCCTATGGAAACACGAAACAGATCGGAGAAGAAATTTTGTCTGATACGATCTGTGTTAATAAATTTTCCGGAATTGCTTTACGCTACTTCAACCCCGGCGGTGCGCATGAAAGTGCTTTGATAGGAGAATATCCGCTGAGTCCTCCGAATAACCTTGTGCCTGTTATCACCCAGACAGCCATCGGGAAGCGGGAATCCATGACTGTATTCGGAAATGATTACGATACCCCTGATGGAACCTGCATCCGCGATTACATCCACGTGGTGGATATTGCAAAAGCACATATCGCTGCTGTAGAGCGCCTTTTGAATAAAAAGAACAAGAATAAGTTCGAGATCTTCAACCTCGGAACAGGAAAAGGGAATACGGTACTCCAGGCAATTCAAGCATTTGAGTCGGTGAGTGGCGTTAAGCTCAACTATAAAATTGGTGAAAGAAGGGCCGGTGATGTGGTGAAGATCTGGGCAGATACAAAACTGGCCAATAATGAACTTGGCTGGAAGGCTGAACTGTCACTGGATGAAATCATGCGCAGTGCGTGGAAATGGGAAAATCAATTAATGAATGGCCCCTCTTAGCCCAAGGTTCGACGAGGTATCTTGCCACGAATTCCTCGAATTATCACAAATCGAAACTTGTAAGGCAATAATGTTTCGTGTTAATTAGTGAAATTCGTGGCTAATATTTTAATTCATCCCTGCCTTGACTGAGGCGCGATGAGGAATTCTTTAGATTAAAAATGCTGCCCTAAAATATGGAAATGAAAAAGAAAATACTAATTACCGGTGGAGCAGGATTTATCGGCTCGCATGTTGTCAGATTATTTGTGACAAAATATCCTGATTACAATATCCTCAACCTTGATGCACTTACCTACGCCGGAAACCTTGCTAACCTTCGTGACATCGAAGACAAACCAAATTACAGTTTTGTAAAAGGAAATATTGTTGACGGGGACTTCATTCACAACCTTTTTACTGAACATAAATTTGATGCAGTGATTCATTTGGCTGCTGAATCACACGTTGACCGAAGCATTTCCAATCCTATCGAATTCGTGATGACAAATGTAATCGGCACAGTGAACCTGCTTAATGCTGCGAAAAATCTGTGGCAAACCTCAAACGTCATCCCGAAACTTCGGGACTTAACCTCAAACCTGTTTTACCACGTTTCCACAGATGAAGTTTACGGCTCTCTAGGAAATGAGGGGCTGTTTACTGAGAAAACCGGTTACGATCCGCACAGCCCCTACTCTGCTTCCAAAGCAAGCAGCGATCATTTTGTAAGGGCTTACAATGATACGTATGGGTTGCCTGTCGTCATTTCAAACTGCTCAAACAACTATGGCTCCAATCATTTCCCGGAAAAACTGATCCCGCTGGCCATCCACAACATCTTGCATTCAAAACCGGTGCCTGTGTATGGAAAAGGCGAGAATGTCAGAGACTGGCTCTTTGTAGAAGACCATGCAGGTGCCATTGATACCATTTTCCACAAAGGAAAGCCCGGTGATACTTACAACATCGGCGGACACAACGAATGGAAAAATATCGACCTGATCATTTTACTCTGTAAGATCATGGATAAAAAGCTGCAACGGGAAGACGGAACTTCCGTAAAACTCATCACCTTTGTAAAGGACAGGGCCGGGCATGACCTCCGTTATGCCATTGATTCTTCAAAATTGCAACGCGAACTCGGATGGACTCCTTCCCTTCAGTTTGAAGAAGGACTGGAAAAAACTGTTGACTGGTACCTTTCCAACCAGGAATGGCTGAAGCAGGTTACGTCAGGAGACTATTTGCACTATTATGAAAAACAATACATCAGCAGGTAATCCCGGTTGAACATTTAAGCGGGGAAAATTATATTATGTACAATACACCATTTCATAAAACAGACATTTCAAAACTTTCATTCCTGATCACGGGAGGGTGCGGCTTCATTGGAAGCAACATCGTTGAATACCTGTTGAAATACAATGCAGGAAAAGTGGTTGTACTCGATAACGTTTCCACCGGTTTTAAAAAAAATATTGAGCCATTTTTGTCAAAGTCAAATTTCAATTTTATAGAGGGAGACATAACAGACATTCAAACGTGCAAAAAATCTTGTGTAGGAATTGACTATGTAACCCACCAGGCCGCATTGGGTTCTGTGCCCCGTTCCGTGAAAGATCCGATTGCCACACATGCTGTAAATGCCACAGGCTTTCTTAACATGCTGGTTGCCGCAAAAGATGCAAAGGTAAAGCGGGTTGTATATGCAAGTTCATCATCTGTTTATGGTGATCATCCCATTCTTCCCAAGAAGGAAGATGAAACCGGAAATCCTCTTTCTCCTTATGCGGTCACAAAAAAAACAAATGAGCTGTATGCAAATGTTTTTGCATCAACCTATCAGATGGAGATCATCGGCCTTCGTTACTTCAATGTCTTCGGACCGAATCAAAGTCCTGAAGGAGCCTATGCCGCGGTGATCCCGCTCTTTATGCAGGCTGTGCTCAATAAGACAGCCCCATACATAGACGGTGACGGAGAACAGACCCGCGATTTTACCTTTGTGGAAAACGCTGTCGAGGCCAATATCAAGTCTTTTTTTGCTGAGAGGAAGGATGCTGTGAACCAGGTTTATAATGTTGCGGTGGGCGAAAAAATTTCAGTTAATTCCTTATACAGCATGATTGCCGAACTCGGTGGATCAAGTGTAAAACCCGTACATCGCGAAACGCGTGCAGGAGATATCCGCAATTCTCTGGCTGATATTTCAAAGATACACGAACTGGTCGGTTATGATCCGGGTATTAAAGTGAATGCCGGATTAAAAATTGCATTCGACTGGTACAGGAAAAATTTTGGTTAATCATTTTTTGAAAAATCCACACATGGCTTTTCTTAAAAATATTTTTCGCAAAAAGGAAGAAATCAAATATCCTCCCGTAACAGATTTTTCTTCATTTATTGTGGACATCCACTCCCATCTTATTCCCGGAATTGATGATGGCAGCAAAACAATGGAAGAGTCAATTGAATTGATCAAAAGATACAAAGCACTTGGATTTAAAAAACTGATTACGACGCCTCACATCATGAGCGATGCATTCAGAAACACGCCTGATATTATCCTTGGTGGACTGGACAAACTCAGGGAAGCTGTCAGACAGGAGGGTTTGGATATTGAAATTGAGGCTGCAGCCGAATATTATTTTGACGAAGATTTTGTCAAAATGATAAAACAGAAAAACCTGCTCACCATCGGTGAAAAATATGTCCTTTTTGAAGTTTCCTATATGAATGCGCCTGACAATATTCTTCAGGTAATTTTTGATATTCAGATTGCGGGCTATACACCCATTCTTGCTCATCCCGAACGTTATCCCTTTTGGTACAACAAGTTTGAAGAATACCACAAGTTGAAAGAAGCGGGCTCGCTGCTTCAATTGAACACTAATTCACTTTGTGGTTATTACGGACCTGAAGCAAAAAAAATTGCTGAAAAAATGGTCAATGCAAACATGATCGATTTTATCGGCAGTGATATGCATGGGGTTCGACACATGGCAGCACTTGAACGCACTACCAATGAAAAACACCTCTGGAAACTCGCTGCCCTCGGAATGAAAAACGCCACGCTCTGATTTTCAGACAAGGGTCCAGTTGAATTCCTGTTTCAAAGAATCATGCGACCTTTTCGCAAACGAAAAAAAGAACATGCTGACTACAGTGATGGCAATCCCCGGCAGCAGGATAAGGTATTCACACCCCGGTAAAAAAATGTATCCATAATTTTCCCTGATCATACTGCCCCAAGATGGTAAGTGGTTCATGAAGCCGATACCAAGAAAATTCAAGCTGCTCTCAACAAGGATGGCAGCATAAAAAATTGTAATTACGGTAGAAAATACCGGCCTGAAAAGATCAGCCAGAATGTAGTTTTTAAGAATCTGTATTCTTGTAATGCCCAGAGCCGATGCCGATTCCATTAATCTTTTTTCCCTGTTTAAGGAAATTCCGGAAATAATAACCTGAGCTATCTGGAAGCTAAGTACCAATCCTGAAATGAGACAAACATGCCAAAATCCATTGCCAATTATAAACATCACGGCAATGATCAGCAGCATGGCCGGAGTTGAAGACAGCGACCTGATCAGCCACAATCCAAAAAGCCTCATCTTTCCCTTTAGAAGGCCTGCAAGCATCCCAAGAATAAACCCGGATACAAGTGTAATGAATGTCACTGCAAAAGCTGCCCATAAAGTACCTCTGGTGGCAGAAAGAATCTGGCTTAGAACATCGCGCCCCATATGGTCTGTTCCAAGAACAAATTTCTTAACGACTATATTCTGACCATCAATGATTCCATGCAATACACTGATAGATTCCTCTGCAGAAGTGCCATCATTCCTTTCAAAAGAAATTGCGCCATTGTGTTCAATAATCCTCTTATCCTGATTCAGTGGATAAACGACATCAGCAATATTAAACCTGCTTTCATAGGATGAATCTCCTGACGCCGAAAATTCCTTAACGACAATATCCACCCCATCATAATGCGAGCTGATAATTGGAATGTAAATATCATTGGAGGAACTACCGAAAACCATTCTTGAATAGAACCCCTGCACCGGTTCCGGCTTATTTTCCACCATTTTTAACATCAAAACAGAAAAGCCGGGTGGTTGTTTTCCAATTGGAAGGTAGGTCGTTCTTGAGAATTGAGCACTTTCAGGAAATATCAGGAAAAGTAGAAATGAAAACAATAAAAGAAAGGCAATAATTCCTGCATACACTTTTATGAATTTATCCTTCCATAACGAAGCCAATGCATTCTTTATGGCATTGAAATATTTATATGAAATTGACAAATATTTTTTCATTCTACTTTTCTGCCCTTCCATTGGTAATCTCCCGTCATTGATGCCAGGCCTACTATTGAAATATAAACCGGATAAATTATTTGTGCCGGTAAAAATAAAAATAAGAGCGAGGTTTTCTTAAAGAAAGAAGACACGCCAGACAATAAAATAAACTCAGGTATCATCTTAATGATAAGCGGAATCAGAAAAAATAAAATATTTCCGCTATAAAACATCAAAATACCCGATAATAACAATCCTGCATGAAGCAGGTAAGCAATGACAGCAATGAAAATGGTAAAAGCACTCATCTGAACGGGAATTTTGGAAGCCCACCTTTTTCTCTGATTCAGGAGTGCTTGAAGCGAGTGCTGTGCTCTTGTTGTTACCATTGCTTCAGCAGATTTAACGAAATGAATGGCTTCCTTTCCACCCGAAGCGGCTCCTCCTTCTTTATTGCTTCCGGCAATCTTTTGCATGAGCTGTGTATCATCACCTGATGAAATATTTTTTGACGAAGCGTATCCTCCGGCCTCAATAAATGCTGTTTTGGTGAAAGCAAGGTTGGCGCCATTGCACAGAAAAGGTTTTTTATTTTTAATGGCTGCGGCACCAATAGCAATTAGCCCAAGAAATTCCAGGGATTGTATTTTCTCAAACCAGCCATTTTCATTGCTAAAAATGACCGGAGCACTCATCATTTCCGGCTTGAATTGCCGGTAGTATTGTGCCAATGTGCCAAGCCATTCAGTGCCCCGGCGACAGTCTGCATCAGTAGTAATAATAAGTTCACCGGATGAAATAGCTATTGCTTCAGTGATCGCATGCTTCTTAAATAAATTCGTTTTCTCCCTTTCATGCATTTTCAATAATCGAATGCGGAGGGACGGATTCTCCCGGATAAAGCTTTCAACAATGTCGGCAGTATGGTCCTCAGAATGGTCGTCAGCAACGATTAGTTCAAATAAATCCCCGGGATAATCCTGATGTAAAAAATCCGAAAGACATGCGGAAATATTTTCAGCCTCATTTCTGGCCGGAATAATTACCGACACAAAAATCTTTGGTAGATCGTGTGAAGGTTTTGCCCGGAATCTTGCTGACCTCAACCATCCAAAGATGCACCAGGATATGAAAGCAGCATAAGAAATGGACAGAAATAATGTAAAAAGAAAAATAATATTTTCCATTTTCATTGCTTGTCACTTCGGAAACGGAACTGAAAAATAAATACTATCCCCAAAAGCGCAGGTGTTACAAGGTTGATAAGCCACAATGAAACTGATGCATTCAGGATTGCAAGCGAATCAGGCGTTACCCTTGAAAGGAAATACGTTGCAATGGCGCCGCGAACACCAATTTCAGTGAGTGCAAAAGTCGGAACAAGTGTCATAACGAAAAATATCATGTTGATAAGCAGGATGAGGGTCAGGGTTGGCGCTTCAATCCCGAAAATTTTCAACAAAAGAAAAAACTGCAAGCTGAATACCGTATACCTCATGAAAGCCAGCCCCAGCAATATCAGCAATTCCGTTTTCTTATATTCAGAGAGCACTTCAAGATATTTACTTAGCTTTTTTAGTTTTTCAATTTTTAGTATTGATCTGTCGAGTATTGGAAGTTCGAGGAACAAAAACAGAATGGCTGCGGAAAACACAATCATCAGAATGCCTGTCACCCAAAGAATGTACTCATGAAGTCCGCTATACTGGATCAAAAATATGACAAGGCATAAGGAACCAATAACGATGGTTACAATAAGCTGACTCAGGTTTTCCAGGATCGTAACCAGCGTGCCTTTGATCC